>JAACSU010000007.1:0-81821 GCA_010119145.1 Candidatus Gracilibacteria bacterium | reverse complement strand
GTCTATGTCGTATTCGCTGCCTTGAAATTTATCGTAGTCGATGTCGTATTCGCTGCCTTGGAATTTATTGTAGTCTATATCATATTCACTGCCTTGAAATTTATCGTAGTCGATGTCGTATTCGCTGCCTTGGAATTTATCGTAGTCGATGTCGTATTCGCTGCCTTGGAATTTATCGTAGTCGATGTCGTATTCACTGCCTTGGAATTTATTGTAGTCGATGTTATTTTTACTCTTTTGAAAATCATCATAGTTAATATTATAACCTGATTCTTTAAAATTATCATAATCGATATCATATTTAGATTTTTGAAAATTATCATAATCTATCTTTGAACCGTTAGAGTTGAAGTTATTGTAATCAATATTATTTTGAGCAGCTTTCTGTGAATTATTATAATCAACGTTATATTTAGATTTTTGAAATTGATCATAATCAATGTTGTATCCAGCACTTTTAAAATTATTGTAATCAATGTTGTACTCTGACTCCTGAAAGTTATTATAATCAATATTATAATCGTTTTGTGGAGGGATAGAGTCATAGTTTACAACCGCGTGAACCATATACGATTGAGTAAGCAACATTCCAATAAGAGCGATATGTATTATTTTTTTCATAATTATTATTTTATATATATTCTTCAATTTTTAATAATTGGTAAATCTGGATTCACCCATGATGGCTGAGTAGTGTAATTTGTTTTTGTAAAACCGGAGCAATTTTTAGGGTAATAGCTGTCTTGGTTACTATATTCCTGATATTGAGAATTACTGTAACATAATCTAGTATCATTGTTCCTTCGTGTGTTTTCTGCTGCTGAATACATCCTGTTTCACTGAGATTTATAGTAATCATTTGCAAACACGTTTTTAGATGCTCTATTATACTTCCTAGTATAGGTGTTTGTCTTGCTATAAGGTGAAGAGGTATTGAGATATCACCCAGTTTTTCTAAGATTATAGGTATAACTCGCTTGTACTTCAAGAGATTCAATGTCAGGTGCTAGAGAGCGAGAAACTCAAGCACTTTTTCCAGTTACATGATATTCAAAAAGTCCTGCCTGTACTTGGGTCAGAAACAAAAATGTAAGTAAAAAAATCAAAAATATTTTTTTCATAAACTTGAATACAAGATATATTATATTTCTACTATACTAACTTATATTATTTGTCAAATATATAACAGCATAGTAAATACAATTTTCTTACAATAAAAAAACTGAGAATAATCTCAGTTTTCATTTACGGGCAAGTTCCCCATTGAGGTTGAATGGACGCATTATTCAAAAATCAAGAATGAGTATTTTCATCAAAGTTAGAAGGTTTAATAGCAACTTTAGTAACACACCAAGTTGAGAGGTTTTGAACAAAGCTTTGATTATTCCTAAAAGTCGCTCACATGTTAGTGATATTTGAAGTATTCCATCATGAAATATCTTGATTAAAATCACTTGGTCATTTAAAAGTTCCAAAAAGACTGGTTACATTTTGCATTTTCCAATTACTCAAGGGTTGATTAAACTTTGTGGCATTATCAAAGGTATAATTAACAGCCGAACTTCATGAAAAAGATACAGTGTCCCAGTTATTAAGTGGTTCATTAAATACTGAAGCTCCAGCAAACATACTTCAAATTCTATATACATTGGAAATATTCCAAGAATTTAAATTTTGGTTAAATACACTTGCACCTCGAAACATAGCTAGGAGAGAAGTAGCATTATTCATTTTCCAACTTCAAATATTTTGATTAAAGGCTTTAGCACCATCAAACATAAATTCAAAATTTACTCAACTTGAGGTATTCCAATACGAAATATCATTATTAAAAGTAAGATTTGATTGAAACACTTTTGAAAAATCTGTAATTTGACCAGTAAAGACTCAGTTTGGAAGAAAAGTTCGAAAAGTTGTACCTCACACTACGACTGCTGGATTCGTATTGTTTGTATCATAGGCTACAACTTGATTGAGTAATGATCTATCTACAATTAAAAGTCCATTACATCCGTCCCATGTACCAACGATTCAGATATTACTTGGGTTAAAACATTCTGTATCTACTACTGGAGGGCTTACAGTCTCTGAAGGAGTAGCTGAGTTAGCAATAAGTCACTGAGTATCTATTCCTGATTTGTTATGAAGTAAGATTCTTTCTACAAGCTGCACTTCTTTTCATGCTATAGTATTTCTAATAGAATCATACGTACGTTGTTGTCCTATATTAGAGTTTGTATAATACGAAACGATATTTTCTCATAAAATTTGTTTCGTATTTGAATTTGAAAGTGCCTGAAGTGGTCCACCAAACAGTAATGGTGCGGTCGTCCCTACAACAACTCAAGGAGTGAAGCTATTTCCATCTTTGAGAGTTTGGCCTTCTGGAAGTATATTTTCAAAATTTCAAGGGAGACTTTTAGAATTTTTGATTGAAAAACTTTGATTGGTGTATATTTGCTCTATTGTGACATCATTTATTTCACTCGTTATAATAGTAGGAACTCACAATATATAGACAAATTCTGATTGTTCCACAGCTACAATTTCTCTATTATAATTTCATACAACATTTACAAAAAAAGTGTTTGCAGCATTCGCTTTATTAATTCCAATATTATAGGCAGAGAATGGACTCTCACTAATAGCTCAGAGTTCGTATTCTTGACGCGTATTAGTTGTTGAATAGGCATAAGGAGAATTAAGAAGAGGATCTGTTGGAGTTTCTGAAATCCTTTGAACTGTATTTCTCGTATCGTCTCAAAATATTCATTGTTTCCATGCAAGTGATCATGAATATGTGACTTCAATAAAATCTGTAGGTTCAGGGTAATATCATTCTGTTGTTTGAAAAAATTCTAATGCCCGTTGAATAGTAGCCAGATCACTTATACGAGTAGATTCTCGAGCGCTCAGAGAGTATCATTGCAGAGATATGAAACCTATGGTTCCAAGAATCGCAAGAATCGTTATCACGACAATTAATTCTACGAGTGTAAAGGCTTGCTTTGTAAGTTTAAACATAAAAAATCCTTATAAATAATATGTATATTTATAAGGATTAAGAAGCTTCTTGCAAGTGGATGAGATTGACTAAATAATATTAACGTTTTAAATCGTATAATTTCAATTGAGCGATAGATTTAAGGAGCATATCTTCTGCTTCGATAAATTTCTCCATATCAACTTGATCTTTTGAATGTTTATATTTTTCCATCAGTTCGATAGCTCTTTGTTTTGCAATTTCAGCTTGATCAAGATCTACTTCTTCAACATCAATGAGCATATCTGCCATGATTTTCACACTTGAATTGTGAACCTCGATTACTCCAGAACCTACAGCAAAGTCTTCTCGTTGACTCATACCGTTTTCATCTTTAAAAACTGTATATAAGACACATGGTTCTATAGATGCTATCATAGGACTATGTCTATTAAGAACTGTTATCTCTCAAGATTTCGTCATAATTGTGACAGAAAGTACAGTATCATGTGAGAAACTCTCTCCAGAAAATGAAAGGACTTTTAATTTCATAAGTTTGATTTGGGTATGAATTATTTTTTACTTGCTTCAAATGCGTTCATAACTGCATCACTTGATTCTTTATACATAAAGAAACTTTCTGGTATGTGATCCATTTCACCATCTATAATTTTCTTAAACCCTGTAATAGTATCAGAGAGTTTAGCATATACTCCTGGAGTTCCAGTAAATTGTTCAGCTACGAAAAATGGTTGAGAAAGAAATTTTTGAATTCTTCTTGCTCTTCAAACTGTTCTTTTATCTTCTTCAGAGAGTTCATCCATACCAAGAATGGCAATAATATCTTGAAGTTCTTTATATTTTTGAAGTATTTTTTGTACATTTCGAGCAACATCGTAATGTTCTTGACCTACAACATTTGGATCAAGTACTGTAGAAGTACTATCAAGTGGATCAACGGCTGGGTAGATACCAAGTTCAGCAATAGAACGATTGAGTACAACAGTAGAATCTAAATGCGAAAATGTAGTAGCAGGAGCTGGATCTGTGAGATCATCAGCTGGAACATATACTGCTTGAACTGAAGTAATAGAACCATCTTTTGTTGATGTAATTCTTTCTTGAAGCGCTCCCATATCTGTAGCAAGAGTTGGTTGATACCCTACTGCTGAAGGTATTCGACCGAGAAGTGCTGAAATTTCTGAACCTGCTTGCGTAAATCTGAATATATTATCTACGAAAAATAGAACATCCTTTTTTTCTCTATCTCTGAAATGCTCAGCCATAGTAAGACCTGTAAGAGCTACTCTTGCTCTTGGTCCTGGAGCTTCGTTCATTTGACCAAATACCATCGCAGTTTTTGCAAGTACTCCTGCTTCTTTCATTTCATGGTATAAGTCATTTCATTCTCGAGTTCGTTCCCCTACTCAGGCAAATACTGAGTACCCTCCATGACCTTGAGCGATATTATTGATAAGCTCTTGGATAATAACTGTTTTCCCTACTCATGCACCTCCAAAGAGTCCTACCTTTCCTCATTTAAGCATAGGAGCAATAAGGTCAATAACCTTGATTCCAGTTTCAAACACCTCAGCTTGATTTGAAAGGTCAGCAAACTTTGGAGCTGATCTGTGAATTGGATCTGTAAACTCTGTTTTAGGAGCTTCCATATGATCGATAGGATCACCCAGTACATTAAACATTCTTCAAAGAACTTGTTCTCCAACTGGAACTGTTATAGCTCTCCCAGTTGCTTCGACTTCAAGTCCTCTTTGGAGTCCTTCAACTGAACCCATAGAGATAGTTCGCACAACACCGTCACCAAGTTGTTGTTGTACTTCTAGAACGAGTCTTGAGCTATGTCCCTTCACTTCAAGAGCATCGTAAATTGCTGGAACAAATCCTCAGTCAAATTTAACATCGATTACGACTCCGATTATTTTTGTAATTACACCTGTATTCATAATGAATATTTTTGTTTAGATTCTAAAAATTTTATCTTGTTTTTTTCGGAAGAATGTTATGTAGTATTCTGGCTACAATGATTGGTAGTTTCTCCAGAATTACTGATACGAACTTGGGAATTCGTATGTACATTGCTTTGTTCAAACGTTCAAACAAAAGAAATTTTTCTTTTACTTGAGGATTTGAAGAAATCCTGAGATTATTTAATCTCTTTATCTACATATATTTTTATATCTTCATCTTCGTCTTCATCTAAAACTGATGAAGAATCTTTTGTTTTTTTAACTTTTGCCTGAACGACCACTACGTCAGATTCTTTTTTACTAAGTCCAATGTAGAAGTATTTTCTTCAAATGAGTGATACTACGAGAACGAGGAGGAGTATAAAGTATTGAATTTTATTAAAAAGTTCAACATTTTCAGGAAGACTTGGATCAGGAACCGTTCCTCAAAATACTGAAATCACAAGAGGAAATATGATAGAAAAAATAACTGAAATAACAAGCACATAGAGTATGTATAATACAATATTTATGATTATTTTCACTACTAGGGGTAAATCTCTCATCATTTGATATTTAAAAATTAAACTTTTTAAACTCTACTCTGTTTCATAATTTTGTCAATCTAGGTATCTTTAAGTGCCTCCACTCAAGCTACAATTTCTGATACTTCCCGAGTAATAAGTCCTTGTCTTGCTTTGTTGTAAGCAAGTGTAAGCATGTCAGCGATTTTTTTAGAGTTATCTTTTGCAGCCTTCATGGCAACCATTCGAGCTGAATGTTCTGATGCCTTTGATTCGAGAACAATATCATAAAACATCATATCAAGTATCATTGGAATCACGTCCATCGCAATAGCTTCCATTGATGGTTCTATGATATAGTCTGTAACGTCATGTTCTATTTCTCTCAGTGCTTCTGGATCATTTACTACATCTTCTAGATATTTTTTTACGGCTGCATCATCAATAGGAAGAAACTCTCGTGCTATTGGTACTTGCTTTATAGAGTTTACATAATAGTTATAAAATATAACTACTTTTCCGTATTCCCCACTCAAGTATTTTTCATAAATGAGTCGAGTCACTGATTTAATAAAAAGTGGATCAATATTATCTGTAAATTCTGGAGAAAAGTCTGCAAGAAGTGTGTTCCCAGTTCGTGCAACAAAAGCTGAGGCTTTTTTCCCAAGCGTTATATACTCAAGATTTTGATCAGGATTTTCTTTGACGTACTCATTTACTTTCTTCAGTACATTTACATTGTACCCACCACAAAGTCCTTTGTTTGAAGTAATAACTATTGCGAGAGTTTTTTTACTTTCAAATTTTGAAAAATATGGAAAATCATGGAGAAATTCTTCAATTCTTCCAAAAATTTTCAACATCTCAAGCACGAAATCTTTCTTAGAAAGAGCGAGTTCTTGAGCTTTTTTCATCTTTACTGTTGAAATAAGCTCCATCGCTTTCGTGATTTTAGCAGTATTTTGAATACTTCCGATTTTACGTTTTATCTCTTTAGCGTTTGACATAAGATGAGATAGTTTTTATTTATTAAGTTCTACTACTTTTTCAATGATTTTAATAAGTTTTGCTTCCGTGTCTTCTGATATATTTTTTTCGTCCGTAATTGCCTTAAGTACAGTTTTTTCCTCATCAAGTGAAGCATGTAAATCAGCTTCAAACTTCAGTACTTTTTCTACTGGAATAGTATCAAGGAATCCTTTTCAACCAGCATAGAGAGCTGCAACTTGTTTAGGAACTGGAACAGGAGCATTGAGTCCTTGTTTGAGTAACTCCATCATTCTTGCCCCTCTATCAAGTTGTTTTCGAGTTGCTTCATCAAGATCTGAAGCAAATTGAGAAAATGCTGCAAGTTCTCGGTATTGAGCAAGGTCAAGTTTGAGAGTCCCTGAGTTTTTCTTCATAGCTTTCATTTGAGCTGATCCTCAAACTCGAGAAACAGAGAGACCAACTGAGATAGCCGGTTTTTGTCATGAGTTGAAGAGATTGGTATCAAGAAATATCTGCCCATCAGTAATAGAGATTACATTGGTAGGAATATACGCTGATACATCACCTGCTTGTGTTTCAATAATTGGGAGAGCAGTCATAGAACCACCTCCTAGTTCATCGTTAAGTTTTGCTGATCGTTCTAGAAGTCTAGAGTGAAGAAAGAATACATCACCAGGATAAGCTTCTCGACCTGGTGGACGTCTAAGAAGAAGAGACATTTCTCTATAAGCTACTGCTTGTTTTGAAAGGTCATCATAGATAATAAGAGAATGCTTTCCATTGAACATGAAATACTCAGCCATCGCGCACCCAGTATACGGAGCAAGATATTGCATAGCAGCTGGTTCAGAAGCTCATGCAGAAACTACGATTGTATAATCCATCGCTCCAGCTTTTCGAAGATTTTCAACGATTCGTGAAACCTTCCCTTCTTTTTGACCGATAGCAACATACACACATGTAATTCCTTGTCCTTTTTGATTGAGGATAGTATCAATTGCAACTTGAGTTTTCCCAACTTGTCTGTCACCGATAATAAGCTCTCTTTGACCTCGACCAATAGGCACAAGCGCGTCAATAGCCTTGATACCTGTTTCCATAGGTTCGTGAACTGATTTTCGAGCCATTACTCATTCTGCTTGTCTCTCAACTGGGTACATTTCTTTCGCTTTTACTTCTCCGAGACCATCAATAGGACGACCAAGTGCATCAACTACTCGACCAATCATTTCTGGACCAACAGGTACTTCAAGAGTTTTTCCACTTGTTTTAACTGTTTCACCTTCTTTTATTTTTTGAAAACCAGAAAGAACAACAACTCAAACGTAATGATCCTCAAGATTGAGAGCTACTCAGATTGCTCCACTTTCGAATTCTAGAACTTCATTGTATGATGCTTTTGCGAGGCCTGAAACCTTAGCAACACCATCTCAAAGATAAAATACTTCACCGACATTTTCGATTTCTGGATTCAGATTTGTAGAGTCTATTTTTGTCTCAATTTCTGAAATAATTGACTGCAATACATCGTTTGACATATATTTTTTTAGATTAAAGTATAATGTTTATCTATTTTCCTCACACACAAGAATCCCAAAAGTGAGAATATTGTGCGTAAGGAAAATACGCTTTGAATTTTTATTTTTGTAAGAGTCTTTCAACCTTTGTGAAACTGATATCTACCATATTGTCATCCACAAAAACTTTCATACCTCCTTTCATAGATTCTTTTGCTTCAAATTGAACTTCCTCTCTTTTAGGAGACGAATTGAAACTTTTTTTAAATACTACTTGAGCTTGTTCCCAAGCAGCATCTTCCCCAAATGCTGGAAAATATTCAACTACAAAATTCTTTGATCCAGTTATTTGTCTTTGGAATAAATCTCTTCCTCGATGACCTAGTTTCTTACTCATATCTGAGTAGGTTTTTAGGTTTCATAGGAGAACTTTCATTTCAGGCAAGCTAAGTGCGTCTATATTTTTCATTGAGAAGTATTTTTTAGAGAGAATCTATATTTTTTTCGATAAAGTCTTTTGACACTTTTGAGTCTTTAAAAAGTTTCTCATTGAGTCTCAAGGTCATATCTACCACATTTTTCTTAATTTGAGACAACATAGATTGTCTCTCTTTTTCGATTTGAGAATGAGCAAGCGTAATTGATTCTTGAGCTTGTGTTTGAGCCTCAAGTAAAATTGCATCCTTTTTACTCTTTGCAAGTGACTCAGCTTCCTCAATAACACTATTTCATTTAAAACGTGCTTTTTCGAGAAGTTCATCTCCTTGTTTTCTCTTTTCTTCAAGAATAGACTCAGCATTGTTGTAGTCTTCTTGAACTTTTTTTTGTTTTGCTTCCCATTCATCAAGATATGCAAGATACGGACGGAATACAAATTTATTTAACACCCATAAAACAATAAGGATGATGATAAATTGAATCACAAAAGTCTCTACCGTTACAAACTGTAAATTAGTAAGTCATGTATTTTCTGCTGGAGTAGCCATATATTAAATAGGTTCTAAGTCTATAAAGTCTCTGTTTGTTCTATTATAGTACGAAACCGATAATAAATGCAATTACAAGAGCGTAGATTGCAACTGCTTCTGCAAAGGCAATAGCGAGAATTGCAAGTGATTGGATTTTTCCTGAAGCTTCAGGGTTTCTTCCAAGAGCTTCAAGTGCTCCTTTCCCGATTAGACCAATACCGATTGCAGGACCAAATGATCCAAGACCAATAGCTAAAGCCATAGCTAACATTTTCATTCCTTCTGTTTCCATAGTTCAATTATAATAAAAATTAAAATGGCATTCTCTCAAAATATATTTAAGAAAATGAATACCTTAATTTTTAGTGGTGTTCCGCTGATTGCTTAAAGTATGCTATCATCAGAAATGCAAATACAATTGCTTGTATAAGCGCAACGAATACCTCAAAGAACCAAAATGGTATAGCAAGCAATCTCCCAGCTTCAAAAAACACACTTGTTGCTGAAGCCATAAGATAACTTATAACTCAAATAAGCACAATACCTGCAAATATATTCCCAAAGAGTCTCAGTGAGAGTGATGCAAGAGTTGCAGGAAGTCCAAGGAAATGCAACCAACCTACAAATACATTAATGAGCTTCATTCCAATATTATCTCATTTAAAATTCCAAAGATATGACTTCGTCATTCCAACAGCCCCTTGAGAACGAACCTGAATCACGAGCATGAGTACCACTGTAATAAGCGAGAGAACAAGAGTAGTATTGAGATCACTGTGCATAGGTCTCATATACGTGAGAAGTGTTGGTGTCACTGACATACCAAACCAATCTATAATAAGTCCAAAGAGATTCCCGAAGAGAATAATTGAGAACATCCCAACTATAAGTGCATAATATTTACGAGATTCTTTTTTTGTAGAAAATGATTCTCTCATCTGATCATCAAAGAATTTTACAAAGTGAAGAAAAAATGTTTTAAGTTTTGAATCCTTATTTGTTTTAAGTGCTTTATTAGCTAGGAGAGAAACAACAATAACAATAAGAAGGAATATAAACGTTGTTATACTCGTATTTGAGATTGGTCCATATACCTGCTCTCCTTGAATAAGGGGTATATGTGGTCCTTCTGCATGCTCAGTTCCTGTTGCATCATGAAGTTCTGCATCAGTAATGTCATATGAGTTATTTGTTTGATTCTCTGTTGTCATTGATAGGTGAAATTGTTTGTATATCTTGTAATAATTTTCATGCTTTGAAGTACATTATCAAGCCCAAAACAGGGAGAGAAAAACAGATACTTATGAGTCTCATAAGGTTGCCAGTGCCAAAAAGCGCGTCGAGTATAAGTCAAATAAGATAAAAAGCAAGTAAATTACCCAAAATTATGATGTTGATTTTTAACAGGACTCAGAGCATAAAAAATAGACTCAAAAAATAATTTTAAGTCTATTGTATATAAGAATATATAATGTCTAATTTTAAGTATTCATTTTTTTAATTTCTTCAGAGATATATTCTCTGTTGGCCTCATTTTTTCCAAACATCTTTTCATTGAGTTTCAGAGATACATCGAGAATATGAGATTTCATTTGCACGAGCATACTCCTTCGCTCTTTTTCTACTTCGCGTTTTCATCACTCTAAAATACTGAGTGCTTGTTTATGTGCGATAGAGATGATATTTTTAGCTTTTTGGTCTACTATTATCTCTGATTCACGCATAAGTTCTGCAGTCGTTTTTCTCGCTCCATCAAGTAGTTCTTGTTTATGTTGTCTCGCAAGTGACATTTTTTGCTCATAGTGTTCCTCTGCTGTTCTGAGTTTTTCAAGCTGTATTTTTCTTTGCTCAATATTTTGTGTAAGTTTTTTCCCAATAAAATAATGAAATACTGCAAGAAGTATCCCAAAATTTATTATCTGAGCAAGGACGATGTAGATATCTATATCTGGCATTTGAAATGTATATTTATCCTATAAGTTTAAGTGCAACTGTGAGTCCGTAAATAGCAGAAGTTTCTACCAATGCTGCAAATAATACCATATATTGAAGTATCTGATTTTTATTTTCAGGATTTCTATTTACTGCTTCAAGAGCTTTTGCTAGAAGCATCCCCTCTCAAAGACCAGCTCCAAAACCAGTAAGACCAATTACGAGTCCAGCACCAATAAGATTTGCATCTCAGGCTGTTGATCCAATAATTGAAAATGCTACAACGAGACCATAGATAACTGCAGTTTCTACGAGCGCGATACCAAGTACTGTAAAAATCATCATCGTTCCAGAGAGTCTCGGTGACTTCCCCATCATTTCAAGTGAAGTTCGTGCGAGTGCTGCTTCCCCCAGTGCAACTCCGAGACCAGATAGTCAAACAGCAAGTGCTGCTCACATTGACATAGCTGAAATATCCATATTTTTATTTTAATAACTATAATAATAGAGTAACATATCTCTTTATTGAGCACAAAATTACTGACTTGCCTCTAACTGACTTACTCGTATAAATATAGCTACCAATAGTGCAAACACCATTGCTTGTATACAAGCTACCAATGTACTTTGTGCGTAGAGAATCAGGGGAAAAATGACAGGAAAATTTATTCCTCCCATAAATGTACTTATTTTTTGAGTGAAATCATTGAGCGCTCAAAATAGGAGTATCAGTAATACTCATCCAGAAGCTATATTTCCAAAGAGACGAAATGAAAGTGATACTACTTTTGCAAAGAGACCAACGATATCTAAAAAAGAAAGAAAAAGTGATAATACAATATCAAAGAATTTTACAAGTGGATAGAATATAAGATACATTTTTGCATTTTTTTTGCCAGCTGTATAAGATAGGTATCATTTCCCAAATATAGGCACATAACTATATATAGCTTTTTTGAAACCAAAATGTGAAAACTGAACTCATAATAAAAGAATCATACTCACCAGTGCAACTGCGAGATTAAAACTCAAGTCAGCACTTGGAGTCTGAAAATATTGACTGAGAACAAATTCTCACTCAGGGGAAAATCCTAAAATAGGAGCTATAAAATCTGACACTACTCCTAAAAGATTGATAATAAGCAGCAAAAAAAACAAGCTTACAATATAAGGAAGTATTTTTTTAGACTCTTTTCCTACGATTTCCTCAAAAAAAATATAGCCTTTTTCAAAAATAAGTTCTAGAGTAATACTTATTTTAGATTGTGGAGAATATGATAATACGAAACAAATAATTATCAGTAAAATAAAAGTTGTATACACTCATATCATACTCGGTGAGAGAAGAAACAGTAAAACCTGATGTAATAATACTTGGCTCAAGTAAATAATATTATTTATATATATGTTATTTATTTTAGCATATAAAAAAAAGAGATGCAAAATTTGAACGATTTAAGATTATGTAGTATGCTAGAACTAATGTTTATTTTCCTATCTCAAAAACACACACAATGGACTTATTTAAAAATACAAAAAAATTGAAAATATTTGATGGCATCACTGACGAAGTAGTTCAAGAAATAATTAATAATTCAGAACGTACATCATTTGCTGCCTGAGAAATAATTATGGAACAATGAGATATACCAGATGGAAATGGGTATATTATAGAATCAGGAGAAGTAGAAGTATTTATTCATTGAGAAATGAGTGCTCACCTCTCTGCGGGAGATATATTTTGAGAAATAGCACTGCTCAATGAAGAAGAGAGAAGTGCTACTATCATCTCAAAAAGTCCAGTAAATACAATAGTACTCAATCAAGATACGCTTTTTTCTATGATAGAACACGATGATAACTCTATTAATAAAGAAATAATGCGTAGAATGGAAGCTAACTTATGAGCTGAGTAGTTCTATAAATAAATATATAAAAAAAAGACTCTCACTCAGGAGTCTTTTTTCTTTTTTACTTTATTTATATTGGGCACATCTAAATCATACAAATCCTTGAGAATCATTATAGGAATCAAGGGCTGTATATCTATCAAAGTCTATTGAATATATTCAAGTAAAAGTCCTATCGGAAGCCGTTGCTCATCTCATAAATCTGTTTCATGCTATTCAGTCTCACCTGTATACGGTTCACATACCATTTGCAGTTCCATAGAGAAACGCTGATCCATACTTTTTCATATCTGCAGTATCATATATTCCATCTGTATCAAAACTTGTTGAAGGTGATGTACCAGCCATTACAGTTTGTCACAAATTAAAATTAGTTCCTTCAACACTTGAATCCTTGTTTACTTCTTCCCATAGGTTTCAAGCCATATCCCATACAGTTTTTCCATTAGATAAGCTATGTGATTTACGAGAATTACAGAGTTCATTTGCAATCTTACCTGTCCTTGTCCCTCTGACTCGTGGTTCAGTGACTCACCCTGTTATACCACATCAAGTCGTCAGATCATCTGAGACTCCATTGTAAATAAATCATTGACCTACTTTTCAGCTGGACCAATTGGTTCACACAGATTCTATATTTCTAGCAATAGTCATCCATTCATTATCATTTATGAGATGATATCATGTTCAAAGTGTTTTACATGCTCGTATAGCGCTCTCTTGACTAATATCAGCTATCGGATATTTTCAAGACTTTGATACGAGTTTTTTTCAAGGTATATATGCTACGGAGTTAGAACCTGAATTTGATTTTACAGAGTTGGGAGTATCAGCATCAGCATAACTCATTTCAAACTGAGCGACACAAAATCACGATGTGTTAAATTCCTTATTTCCTGGCACACCAATAAATCAAACATCACAAGCAGGAGTGTCAGTTCAAAGTCGAGCATTTGTGAGAGCATACAGCGTATATCAGCTGGCAGTGAAAACGTCGTTATTTCAAAAATTGAGAGTATAATTGATAGTACTCGTAGCTAAATCTAATTGTCATCCTAATGAACTAATTTCCTGAATTGGAATATTTGATTCTCATTGAGTTACGATTCAAAGTTTTTTTCAGTATAACTTCAAGAATCTATCGGAATAATCTACAGCATTTGTAATATTTTGTACACTTGATGAGAGATTGCTATTTTCTTCAAAATAACTTAATAATTGAAATCCTCTTCGAGATGTATCAACGTAGTAAGTAAAAAATAAATCATCCTTTGGGTCTTTTCCTCCATTTGTATAATCTATAGTTTCAAGGGCATCAGATCAAAGGTATCACTGATATCAAATAACACTTCAAGATAGTAATACATTCACACTATCATCAGGAATCGGGAGATTTTTATTTGTTGAATAAACTTGTAGTGAATCAGAAATTTTTACGACCTGTGAAATCCTATTTGAGTCTCTCGCTCAAGTGAGATAGTTTGAATACGATACAAATCATACCGTAGAAAGGATTCATATAATAGTTATTACAACTATAAGTTCTACCAATGTAAATCAAAATTTTTGATTCATGAAAATAAAAATAAAAATATAAATTACTTATTTATTAATCTATTATAGTAATT
Source organism: Candidatus Gracilibacteria bacterium (assembly GCA_010119145.1). NCBI lineage: Bacteria > Candidatus Altimarinota > Candidatus Altimarinota bacterium. The sequence continues at coordinate 67,402 of JAACSU010000007.1, read as the reverse complement.
ATTAGAACATATAAAAGTTTTTAATTATGTGATTATCACATATTATAGAAAGTAAATATTTTTAAAAAAAATTATGAAAGCTAAAATATTAGAACTTAAGGCATTTCTTTTTACCAGTTTTTGGTTTCTTCCAATACTTATCATATTTGCGTGATGAGTCCTTTCTTTTTTAACAGTGTACCTAGATTCAAGTTCTGGACTATGAATCAATATTCCCTATCTCAGTTTTTTAGAATGATCCGTTGATTCTTATAGGCAAATACTTTCTACTATTTCAAGTTCAATGATATCTCTTGCTGGGCTTGTTTTTTCAATAACACTCGTAGCTCTTACACTTGCTTCAGGTCAATTTGGGTCCAGAATTCTTAAAAACTTTATGAGTAATAGACTCAATCAAATTGTACTTGGCTCATATCTCGCTACTTTTACCTATTGCCTCCTCACACTCAGAATTATCAGAAGTGAAAATTATATAGATTTTTTTCCAGATATTTCTATATTTGTTGCTCTCATATCTGCGCTTGCAAATATTATTCTGCTTATTTTTTATATACACCATGTTGCACTGTCGATTCAGGCAGATACCTTACTCAAAGAAATATATGAAGAGCTCTCTCTCAATCTTAAAAAGTTGGAAAATAAAAAAGATTCTAAAGAAGCATCCATGGATGAAAACATAGAACTTGGGCGCTTTGAAATCAGTCTAACGAAGTATAAACATATAAGTGAAATAGTAGCTATAACCTGAGGATATATTACTCATATAGATCGTGAGAAACTCATGAGCATAGCCAGTGATGAAGATATATTATTACGAGTCCTTAAAATCTCGGGTGATTTTAGTATTCTTTGAAGTTCACTCATTCAAATATCAGCGAAAAAAATGTTGGACCCAGATATACTTCAAGCCCTGACAAATTGTATAAGTATTTCTAAAACGAGGAGTCCTTTATGAGATATCAAGTTTTCACTCCAACAACTTGTCGAAATTGCTGTGCGAGCACTGAGTCCTGGAATAAATGATCCATTTACAGCTCTCTCAAGTCTCTCTCGAATATTTTCATTTCTATGAGAACTTTCAACATATAAAATGCCAAATATTGTGCATTGGGATGACAAGAAAAATCCGCGAATCATATTTCAAGAACTTACCTATTGAGAACTTATTGAACTCTCTCTCACACAAATACGACACTACGCTAAAGAGAGCCCATTTGTACTGAAAGAGATGTCAGAAAATCTGGAACAGCTCTCTAAGCTAGATATAATTGATGATTTTGATTCTGAAATTAAAGCACATCTTCGAGCTACAAAAAAGGTACTTAGTAAATTTTCAAATGAATTTCTGTATTATGACGTCTGAGCTAAAACGTAAACTTCAGAAATACCATACTTACTGTTGCTATGAATATATATATAATTGGTTGGTGAACGATATATATAATAAGTGCATGTTTCCCTGACCAAATAAGTCCAGATTCAAATTTTGAATTTGGACTTTTCTTTTTTAAAATTTTTTCTAGATAGTTATATTTCATAGGAAATAAAGCTCCAGAATATCAGAGTAACATTACTCAGAAATATGGGAAAAATGGATAATAATCGGCTGATTTAAATCATGGATACATAAATCCTAAAGGAAATAGAAATTGAGAATCTACTACTTTTATAAAAAATACTCCATAAATAATAATGATTATTGCGAGTGGAAAAGTCCATCATTTAAGCTTTGTAATATATGGAAGAATCAAAAAACTCAGTGCAAAAAAATGTAGTATTCAAAAAACTATAAACTGACTTGGCATAAAAAAGTAGGTTCAAATACTTATGAGTAATGCAAAAAATGCCAATATTCAGCTATATTTGAAATACTTTTTATATATTGCATCTCAATACTTTCGTTCAGCTAAAAAGTAAGATATTCAGGCAATAGAAATAAATAGTAATGCTGATATTTTACCAAAATAAAACCAAAAAAAATCTGGAATAAAAGTAATATCTACTCCAAATAAATTTTGTAAGCTGTATTGAATATGAAAGATAACCATCATAACTATAGCAACTCATCTAAGTATATCAAGTCTCTCTAAACGCATAAAAATTTACTTTACAATATCATAGTGCACATCATCTCACCATATGGAACTGAGATACTCTTTTCTTCCAGAAGCGTTTGTGTAAGTATTATATCTAAGTGGACTCTTTATATAAAAATCTTGATGATAGTCCTCCGCATCGTAGAAATTTGAATACGGTATTATTGGAGTAACGAGTTCTAAATCGTATCTTCAAGATGACGAGAGTTGATTTTTTGATGCTTCAGCAGCCTCTTTTTCTTCACTCGTTTGATAAAATATAGCAGTGGTATAGGGAAATCCTCGATCAACATACTGCCCATCATTATCAGTTGGATTTACAAGTCTCCAAAATATCTTCAATAAATCTTCATAGCTTATTTTAGATGTATCATATAGTACTTTTACAGCTTCTCGATGACCTGTATTTCAAGTTCAAACTTCTTTGTATGTGGGATTGACTGTATTTCCACCTGCATATCAACTCACCACATCAATGACTCATTCATCTTTATATTTTTCAAAACCTGATTCTACACACCAAAAACATCATCCTGCAAAATATGCTTCTCAAATATTCTGAGTATTCGATAAATTTGATTCTTTGCTCTCCAAGTCATTTTGATACTTTATATAATTTGCACCGACCACTCACAAAAATCACAATATTATGACAATTGCAGCTGCAATGTAATATTTATAAGTATTTTTCATAGTATATTTTATATTAAGTATAACTATTAACGAGTATATAAACTGACTGTATGAATACTCAAAGCTTAAGAGTAAATAAAAAAATCTTCTTTTAAAAAGAAGATTTTTTTATTTCGATTATTATTCTACCCAAGAAATAGCATCTACAGGACACGCTGCAATAGCGTCATCTACTTCAAGACCTTCATAGTTCTCTCTTGATACTACTTCACTCAGTCCATCATCGTTGAGCTCAAATACATCTGGTGCAATAGCAACACACGCAGAACATCATATGCAAGTTTCATTCACATCTGGTACTGCAACATGAGCCTCTCTGAGTTTTTTCACTTGTTCTTCTGAAATAATTGCTGTCATATTTTTTTTATAATTTTACTTAAATCTCTTATGGATATTATATCCTACAAAAAAAAAAAATCAAACTCGAAAGCCTGATTCTTACATAATATTTAATTTGTATCCGTATCTATGGTCAGTCCAAGATTTTGTATTTCTTGTGAAACACTTTGTCGGAAGAGCCTTAGTCTTTCGGAAGGAGTAAACCCTCACCTAGACAGCTAGTGTAGAACACCTCCTGTTAAATTTTTTGTTGTAAGAAAAAAATTATTGGACCTGCCTCCTATAGAACAGAAATCATTGGTATTATACTCCGGCTAGACTTTATTAGCAAATTTTTTATACTCAAATTTATTATCTTTCTTACAAGTTTTTTACATGTTTTCGCTTCATATCATAGAAAAACCACAATTTTCATATTCTCAAAATACTCTTGACGAGATAGTAGAGGGTATTTCTAAGCATATTTTGACAAATCAAAATTGACTACTCAATATAATATTTTTAGACAGTTCTGGTATACAAAATTTGAACAAGACGTATAGACATATTGATAAAGCTACGGATGTTCTCAGCTTTCATTATTATGAAGATTTTTCTGGGCTTAGAGATGAGGATATTGCAGGAGAACTCATATTTTGTGAAGAAAAAATAGTTTCTCAATGAATAGAATATTGACTAGGTACAGAAAAAGAATTTTATAAACTCGTTATTCATTCCGTTTTACATATCATCGGTTTTGATCACGAACAGGACGCAGAGTATGAAGAAATGAAAAAATGGGAGGATATTATTTGGGAAGAATTATTTGAGCGCACTTAGAATTCGAGTTAAAGCATTTGAATATGAAACTTTTTCGAAATCTCTGAATTCTAAAAGTCTTTTAATTTTATTCCCTTTAATAAGACAGTAAAATTCATCTCCAAATTCAATAATTTCTAAACACTCTAAAATTTTTTTCGGAGATTCTTTCCTGAGAGATACGTCTATTTTAAAGTTTTGATGTCAAAGTTGAGAGAGAAGATCAATATTTTTTCATAAATCATGCCTTTTATTAATCTTCTCTTGGAGTTCGCTGTAGTGCTCAGTATATGTATCTCTATCATAAGATCTTTGATATACGAGGGAATCAAAATGTTCTAAAATTAATTGTTTTTCTTTATCTTTTTCAATAAAACTTTGTTGTGCTTGGTATGCTGGACTGAGCATATAGGATCAATTTAACTATAAAATAAAAGTAGATTATACTTAAATTATTTTAATGGCAAATTTCTAGTATACAATTCTAAGTTCCTTTATATTTCCTACTAATCCTGCATCTTCTAAGTTATATTTCAGCACTTTTCCCATAAAAAGAGCTAGTATTTTTTCTTCTTTTACACACATAGAAATATAATCTTGTTTTTCTAATGTAAAATCTCAAAGTTCAATTCCGGCTATAACCCCTCGAGTAATTCATTTAAAAAGAGCCTTGTTATGACCAGTTTCTCTAATAGGTGGATTAAAAAATATCTTACTTCTTTGAGCCTTGTAATCACTTCCCTTCCATATGAGATTTTCAATCATGCAGCTCACCGTAACAAGTGGAATAGAAAAATCTATATCAAAAGCATTTATATCCTCACGCATAAATCAGAGACTTTCATAATACGCTTCGAGCATTTTGATTTCTTCTGCAAGTGTTACTCAAACGATGTGAATTTTTTTATTTTCACGCAGTGCTTTCTCAAATAAACTCGTAAATATTTCAAGTTCATCTTTTGGAGAATAGACCTCAGAGTACATCGCTGGCTTTTGTGATATGTTTTGTAAAATATCAGCATTTTTTCTTGCTTCAAGTAATTCAGATATATAAATAATTTTTCTATCTGAAGAAGAAGTAATATTCTCTAAATATTCAAAGAGAAAAGTGTTATCAAACATATCTGTTTCTGGAATATTCAGGATTTTGTCTTTATAAATTTTTTTCATGCTGTACAAATATTTAATTTTCTCATATATTTCTCGCTATATTTTTCTCCATACTACAAAAAAAAGATTCTCACTCAAGTGAGAATCTTTTTTTACATAATACCAAAATTATTTTGAACAAGTATGAGTCTTCATATTATCTTTGTAAACAGTCAATTTGTTAGATTGTAGTACAAATGAATATGCTTCGTTAGTTTCTGTATTTCTTCATACATATTTTTCACCAGTTGTTGATGCAACTTTTGTTGCAACATAATTTGGAAGGAAAAAATCACCATCACTCACGTGTATTTCATCTATTTCAACATTAAATGCCATATCATCTATGATATAATCAGCTGCGTATACGTTAAAAGTAGTTTCACCGTCTTCACACGTATAAGTAATAGGGGCAACATTTCCAATTTTAGGAAGTGTTTGAGAATCTGATTTAGAAAGAACTAATTCATATCGTAAATATCGTAGCATAGTATAGATTGATGTTACATCATCAGGGAGAGCAACATCTTGAGGATTATTCATAATAATATCTCACACTTTTGTATCTATAAATTCTAGTATTCTATCAAGCATTATATCTCTCCCAGAAGTTGAATACGTCATTAAAAATTTGTTAATTTTTTGAATTGTAAATTCAACTTTTCATTTTTCAGATGGAGTTGCTCTGTCAATACGAGTATTATATTCGTTTTTATCACTTTGACTCCAAGAAATTATTTCATCTGAAATATAACTATTACATTTCCATGTTGGAGTAAAATTTTCTGGATATCCAATCTTTGTCCCAGCAAATACTTTTCCTTCTTTCATCATAAATGTATTTACTCAGTCGCTCGCGCTCTCACAAATATGACCCTCAGATCTTTCAAAAGATTCTTGAGTATTGTATTCCTGATACGAAATTGGAGCAATTTGAGTTGACATAATCATTATGTCATTTTCTCAAGTGGAAGAGGGGTTTGGATTACTTGGATCATATATTGCATAACTCGATATACTGGAAGCTGCAAGGAGCGAAGCTATAATTGCAGACGTAACAACAGTTTTCATAAAATTAATAATCAAAAAATAAGATAACATGTATTACAACGAATGATTCAAAAAAAAGTGACAAAAAAATAGATTTTTATAAAAAATCTATTTAGTTCGTATGAAAATTATTTCGTGAGAAGAGTGACTTCAAGCATTCCTAACTCATTTTGACTCACATACGATTCAAAATCGTTAGATTCAGAAGATAATTCAACTTCTTGGATAAATTTGTCTTCTGCATTTGCTGATAAATAATTCATTCCAAGTGTAAGGAGAAAAAATGTAATGCAAAGAGTAATTATTTTGTGAGTCATAATGTTAAAATTAGATATATAATATTAGATTATTTAAATTTTTATCTTTCAAGAAAAAGAATTTGTTTTCTTTTTTCTGACATATTTTGCATATGGTTCTCAACTGAGAAAAATATTGCAGCTGCGAGAATGAGTAAGATATATAACATAGGGAGTTATTTAAAATTTAATACTCATACATAATACTGAGCAATTGCAAGAGATTTGTATAAGAAAACACTTCATTTCTTTTTGGCATCATAAAAGGCCCCTTAAGGGGCCTGTATTGAATATATTAAATATTTTTATGTTTTATGAGTGTTTTTTCACAATTGTTTGAAGTTGTTCAAGACTCTGTCCACCTATAATTTGTTCAACTGCTTTTCCATCTTTGAAAAGAATAAAAGTTGGGATACTCATCACTCTAAACTGAGCAGCGAGTTCTTGTTGCTCGTCCACATTTATCTTTCAAACCTTTGTTCCAGATTTTTCAAGTTCAGCAAGTGTTGGCATCATAGCTTGACAAGGACCACACCATTCAGCCCAGAAATCAAGTAAAATCATATCTTTAGAAGTTTCTGCTTCAAAATTGTCTTTTGTAATTTCCATATTTCCTATTTATAAATTAATAAGTTCATTATATTTTAGAAAGGTAAGAAAATCAAAAGAATTTATTCATTAAAGTTCAAATACTTTATATTATATTTTTTGACAAATAATAATATTATTTTATATTAAAATAATATTATTCAAAATATAACTATGAACAAACAAAATCATATTTCTCCCTCATATGACCAAAATATACTGAGAAAAAGTCTCATAAAAAGTTGAATGGATGTAACAATGATTGAGCTCATTGTAAAACGATTTGAAGAATGAGAAGAAAAAGATTACCTCAGAGAATTCCAGGGGGCTCTTTCTTATTGGGCAGAAATACTTCAAGACACAAAACAAAGAGTGATTGTTACACTTGATGGACGTGATACTGCTGGAAAAGGAAGTAATATTAAGAAAGTAAACGAACAGCTTAATAATAGAAAATTTTGAGTAACAGCATTTGAATGAATTCCGACTCCAGAAGAAAGAAAATGAGAAAATTGGTTTAAAAAATTTTCTTCTTCATTTCCTAAAAAATGAAGTATCCAATTTTATGATAGATCTTGGTATAATAGAGCTTGAGTTGAGGCTGCAATGGGTTTTTGTACACAAGAAGAATATGATTGGTTTATGCAATATGTGAATAATTTTGAAGCAGGTATTGTAGATGAATGATTTGATTTTCTGAAAATATATCTTTCCATTTGAAAAAAAGTTCAAAAAGAAAGACTAAAGGCTCGTGAATGAGTGAGAAAAAGATGGAAGTCATCACCTGTTGATGCAGAAGCGCAAGAAAAATGGTGACAATATACACTTGCCAAACATCAAATTTTAGAACATACTGATTCTGCTCATGCACCATGGATAATAATCGATTCGACTGAGAGATTCCTCTCTGCATGAGAAATAATAAAAGCAATAATTGGTACGCGAGATGATGTAAGAAAAACCATCTCCAAAGAGCTCTCTTTAGATCTAAGTCCAGATAACAATATTGTACGAACAGGCAAGCAAGAACTAGACCGAATGAAAGAATTATGACAAATTCCGACATGAAAAACATTTAAATTTAAAGAAGTGTTGGTATAAAATTTGTTTCTGAGCAATTAGCAATATACTCCTATAAAAATTTCTCAACCAACAATCAGATATGACATTCGAAAAACTGTGACTTATTCCCCCTTTGACAAAAGCCCTTGATAAACAGGTTTTCAAAATCCCAACTCCAGTTCAAGAGGCTGTGATTCCACCTGCCATTCATGGGCACGATATTTTAGCAAGTGCTCAAACGTGAAGTGGAAAAACGCTCGCCTTTGCTCTCCCTATGCTTCAACGCTTATATATAGCACGAGAAGCTCGTAATCTACCTGATGGACCGATTAAAAGAAAGATTGAAGCTCTGATCATTGCTCCAACTCGAGAACTTGCTGGTCAAATTTGAGATAGTATCAAAGATTTTTGTACTAATACCAATATGAAATCAACCGTTATATTTGGTGGAGTAAACGATTTTCATCAAATTAAAGCAATTGAAAAATGAGTAGATATTCTCATTGCTACCCCATGAAGACTGGAAGACCTTATCAGTCAATCTAAAGTAAAACTCTCTTACGTAGAAATATTGGTAATAGATGAAGCTGATAGAATGCTCGATCTATGATTTCTCTGAGACATCAAAAAAATACTCAAGAGAGTTCCATCTAAAAGACAAACACTCTTCTTTTCAGCAACCTTGCCCAAGGCTACTCGAGAACTTGCCTGAGAACTATTACTAGATCCAAAGAGATTTCACATTGAAGCTCAGACTCCAACTGTTACGAAAGTAGAACAACAAGTATACATGGCAAAAGCGAGTCACCGACAAAAAATAATCCAACAAATCGTAAAAAGAAAAGATCTTAAATCTATTATCATATTTGTTCGCTCACGAGATGATATAGATTATGTAGAAAAATTTGTAAAACTTGCTGGAGTAAAATGTGAAAGTATTTCAAAAAACAAGTCCCAAAATGGAAGAAAAAGTGCTCTTCTTGCGCTTAAAAATTGAGATATAAAAGTTCTCGTTGCTACTGATATCGCTTCAAGAGGACTCGATGTTGCAGAGCTCTCATGTGTCGTAAATTATAATATCCCTGCAGAACCAGAAACCTATGTTCATAGAATCGGACGAACTGCAAGAGCTTGAAAATCAGGTCTGGCTATATCTATATGTATCGAACAAGAAAAACCGTATCTGGATGCAGTAGAAAAACATATCTGACAAAATATCAAAGTGATAATTGATGATTCTTTTCATGACCAAGTGATTAAACATAATGGACCAAAACTCTCAGCGAAGGCTAAAAAATATGCTCCACCAAAATCAAAGGCAGAACTTAAAAAAACGGGTTCTTATGGAAAACTCTACATCCGACCAGAAAGAAAAAAACCTCGATAGTCGAGGTTTTTTTTAAATAACTTTTCTGTAACAAGAAAAAATACAATAATAATTTTTATAATTCTATGACTTATATATACTTATAATATTAATTTATAACATTCGTGTGTCATATGGATAAATATATCGGAATACTGAAAGCTATTTGAGTGGGAGAACATGGAGCAAAGATTTATCTTTTATTGCTTGAGCAAGGAGAAAAAAGCATCGCAGATATAACAAAACTTCTAGATATGCATCGAGTAGAGATCTATAGGCAACTTCCCTATCTATTAGAATCAGGTCTCGTACTTGAAGTAAATCGTGGGAAAAGAAAAAACTATATAGCAGCTCATCCACACACTATTCAAGATATTCATAGTGCTCAAAACGCTGAGCAAGAATCGAATATAGAAAAACTCGTTGAACAATTTTCTACTCAGGACAACAAACCAAGAGTGATATATAGAGAATGAAAAAAATGAGTTGCTGCTGTATTTTCTGATATAGTACATACTCTTGAGGCTTGAGAAGTATTTTATAGAGTAAGTTCTGAAAAAGACGTCGCTATTGCAAGTTCATATCTCCCAAAAGATTATCGTAGTAAAAGAGACGCAAAACAACTTGAGAGATATGTTATCATGTCAGATTCGGGAGCAAAGCAAAAACTTCCACGTCTTGAGAGAGAGCTCATCACTATTCCACCAGAATTTGACGACTTCGCAGATAATGTATCACTTACATTATATGGAAACAAAATAGCATATATCGATTTCACTACTGAAACTAGTATCATCATCGAACACAAAGCCCTTGCAGATTTTCACCAAAAAATGTTTCGAATGTTGTATGTAAGTTTACGAAATTAAAAATTAGCTCTTTTATATAAATCATGTTAAAGTAGAAGTAATATTTTCATAAATAAATAGTAATGAACAAAACTCCAGAGAATCAAAATTCAAGTGAAACATTATTGACCAATCAAGTTGCCAGAACTGCGGTTCAAATACTTTCAAATTTACTACTTATCAGAGGAGTTTCAGAAGAAAAGTACGAGTTAATATCAGGACATCTCTCTGATGATCAAATAGAAGTACTCTGAGAAGATATACTAGCTTCTGAAAAAATGACTACTGATAAAATTATGCTTGTGGCTTTTGATATGACCGTTGAAGAAATAAATCTTTACACTCCAAAAGTTATAGAAAGCTCAAGTGATGTTGAGCTTTCTAGACTCTGTGGGTTAGGTCAACAAGTGCAAAATAGGGATTCTAATGGAAAATTAAGTGAAATTACTCTCTGAAAAATGTGACCATTTTCTAATGATTTTTTAAGAAATGAGACAAAATTACAGGAAAGACAATTTTAATTTAATAAAATATCAAATACATGAATTTTAGTTTAGAAGGTTTTGATTATACCGATATTAATTCATACTATGAACTCCTTATTGGTGCATCTCTCTCAATTCTTCCAAAAATAATCTGAGCTATTCTCGTATTTTGGATAGGATTTAAAGTAGCACACGGAATATCACAGTGACTCAGAAAAATATTTAATAATCAAGGTTTTGATCCTACAGTAGAAAATTTTCTCGTAAATTTATTGAGGTATATACTGAGAGCCTTGGTTATACTTGCGGTCATTTGAATACTCTGAGTACAAACTTCAAGTTTTGTCGCTCTAATTGCTGCTGCTGGTTTTGCTCTTGGTTGAGCTCTATCTGGAACGCTAGGTCATTTTGCAAGTTGAATCGTTATACTCATATTTCGACCTTACAAAATTTGAGATATTGTAGAAATAGATAATTATACTGGGAGTGTTATTGACATAACGGTATTTAGCACAAAATTACAAACCGTTGATACTCGAATTATAATAATCCCAAACAATGACGCTATTTGATGAAGTATTGTAAATTACTCTCTCACAGAAGAACGACAAATAGATATGGATATTTGAATAGCCTATACAGACAACATTGATACAGGGAGAAAGGTACTCACTGAAATAGCACATAGTAATATGAAGTGTATTATTGACGAAGGAACACATCCTGTAAAGGTTGTTGTGAAAGAGCTCTGAGATAATGCAGTAATAGTTGCTCTCAGAGTATGGTGTAAAACCGAAGATTACTTTGCAGTATCCTTTGAATTGCGAGAGACTATTAAAAAAGAGTTTGATCAAAATAATCTACACTTTCCATTTCCTCAGAGTGATGTACATATGTATCAAGAAAAGAGTTAATATTATAAATAATATTATTCTTGTTTCTCAATATATTTTTTTTGCTTTCTCTTTTCTAAAAATACATAAAACCTCAGTACAAATACTAATACTGGCAATAATATATAAAACCAATCAATTCGAGCTAGAAACCATACATGTAGTACGGTAAAAATATATGCTGGATAGACGAGTTTATGAAGTAATTTCCAAGTTTTTCAACCAATTAACTTCATAGAAATATTATTAGATGTTATTCCTAATAAAACAATTATAAGTCCTCAAATAGCCCCACTCCAAATGACTGGATATCAAATTTGACCTCTAAAATATATAAAATAATCAACAAAACCATCACCATTTGGATAATGACTTTGGAAAAAATCTATAAAATGTCTCAGAAAAATAACAAAAACGAGTATTCAAAGGATTTTTCTAAATTTTATTAAATACTGTTTCACTTGTATATTTGAAACGAAATATACAAGTGGAGATATAAATAATCAAAGAGATAAAAATAAAAATCACAGATTTCCAGATAACTGAGTTTCACTGACTCATACTCTGGACCCCGCTTCAAAAGAACGTAGGATATATTCTTGAGAAATAAAAAAACCAAGAATCATGAAAATATAAATATATACTAAACTTGAACTCGTGTATATAAGTTCTCTTTGCAGAGCACTGTTTTTGAAGAGAAATATTTTTGCTAGTATCCAAGTAGCAACTACTATAATAAAATTAGCTACAAACAGTATAAACATAGGACTTACCCAAACTTGTTGATACACCACAATTATTTCAATGAATAAAAAAATTGTTAATACCCAAGCGTAAAATAAACTTAAAAATATTTTTAAAACCTTCATAATTATTGAAACTTTATTTCTACAGTATCATTTTCATTCAAAATATAGTTTCTATACTCTGTATTTTCAACACCATTGACCAACACGCTTAATTTTCAAGGATTATCTGATCATTCACACCTCGTTCCATTTTGATATTCTCAAATTTGATTTTCATTAAAGGTAATATTTGCAGCATCAAAATATCCTCCAAGTGTTTCATTTCTATTTTCCATATCGACAATTCACTCAACGTGGATTTGATCATCATCATGTCCGTGTAGTATTCCATGTTGCCCACTATCAGGGATCATTTTAGTATCTCAACATAAGTTATAACTCAGTGGAAGATGCCAGTGAACTTGTTTAGAATCACCACTCACTGGTTCCCTAAAAACTATCATCAGTATTATCCATATAATTGGAATAATCACGAGAGCTAAAAGTATTCAATAATCTTTTATAAACGTGATATATTTTTTCATTTGTTGTATTTATTGATTAAATTATCATAACTTTGTTGCAAATTTTGTAACACACTACACTTTTAGTGTAATAGCAAAGTAAGAGCTAATAGATTAATAATGTTCTACAACATTTGCTCTTTTAAATGAACGAGTGAGTTTCCCAACCCAATTCATTTTTCAGATTTTTAAATATGAATATATATAAATATTTGTAACAAGTGCTGCTAGTGATTCTATAATTATATCATTCATAGTATCCGTCACTCAATTTCCCTGGTCTGTTCTCTGCATATTTCCATCCATAAATGTATCATAGGAATATTCATATATTTCCCAAAGTGCTCAAAAAGCCATAGAAAAACAAAACGAAAAAAGGCAGATGAGTAATACATCATTTGAGACTCATCGTTTATCAGATAAATACTGAATAAGGAGATATCATAGAAAGGCAAATGCACCACCGTAAATAGCATGTAACAGGTCATCCCACCAGAGATATTTTTCATAAAAATTAAAATAGCTTCAAAGTACGAGTGTTAAAATAATAAATATTACAAACATAAATGACATTACAGCAGGTATTTTTATTTGTAGGTATCTCTCAAAAATCAGTACGAGTCCTAGTCATGCTGAAATTGCTATAAGGGATACTGAACTTAAAAATACCCCCAATATTGCACTGAGAACAAAAAATGTGATTTTAGAAAATTGAATCCGTGTGAAAATTGGAACCATAATTTTAGTGCTAAAAAATATATAGAGCGATTATAATGAGCTTAGGAAATATAAAAATTATTTATTTTTATCATTTATATCAATCTCTCAAACAACCGCTAAATGATCAGAAAATATATCTGAAATAACTCTCGTTTTTATATCAATATATTTTGAAACTAAAAATATATCAACATGAAGTTTGGGTTTATGAGATGGAAATGTTGCAGAATTTTTGGATATTTTTAATTGAGCTATTTCACTTAACTCTGTCAGTTCTCTATATCCAGAAAATATATTAAAGTCTCAACAAACGATATTATTTTCACTTGGATTAATCATACGAGCTAGTTCTAAAAATTGTTTTTTACGAATATATTTCCTCAAAGAAAAATGTCAGAAATATAAAAAACTATTATTTCAAAGATGTAATTTATAGATAAGTTTTTTATTCCCATGAGAGAGATATTTATATTCAATTTTATAATCTTCTTTTGAAAGAACAGCATTGAATCGATGATGTCAGAGTATGTATTTTCAGAGTTTATCTTTTGGATCATACTTGAGCCATCCATCAATTTTATAAGGTATGTTTAAAAACACATTTGATTGAATCTGAGTTTTTTTTACTTCACACACACACACTATATCAGGATTATGCTGTGCAATAATATCTCAAAATTTATTGAGTGATATTTCCACTTTTTTTCGTGAGTGCATATAGTTCCAAATATAGTTTCTATATTTTCCATCTCAGGCTGATCAATATCAAAAATTAGAAAGCAGAATTTTCATGAGTGCACTCGATTTTAAATTTAAAAATTGTGATTTATATATTATATTAGAACACTGATTTTTTAATAGATGCTTTATATATGTCTCACAGTGCAATACTAAAAGCTATAATAGTAGGACCAATGATAAAACCAGATATTCAGAAGAATGCGATTCATCATAGCGTTGAAATCAAAACCAATATTTCATGCATCCCTACATCTTTTCACACAAGTCTTGGTCGTAACAGGTTATCAATATTTCAAACTATTACTCCACAATAGAGTCAGAGAACTCAGGCAGTAACATAATCTCATGTAAGAGCTAAATATAAACATACGGGGATCCAAACAATTGGAGCTCATGCCATTGGTATTGCTGAGAGTAAAATCATGATTACTCACCAAAACACAGCTCCAGGGATTCCTGCAATAAAGAATCAGATTCCAGCCAGTGTCCCCTGAATGATACCAATAATAAATGTTCATTTAAGCGTTGCAAACGTCGTTTTCTTAAGAGTATCTATAATACAATGTGTATCTTTTGTTTTTAGTGGAATATAAGAAATGAGATACTCCATCATATATTTTCAGTCTTTTAAAAAGAAATATATACAATAAAAAAATATAAAAATTTTTAGTACCGCACTCAGGGTCATAGATCCAAGTGAGCCAATTCATCACAGTACTACTCATCAAATTTTTCCTATACTTTCACTGAGTTTCCCAATAATATCATAGCTCGTAAGGTATTGGAGTCATTGTTGTAACATGAGTGGAGTTTCCTCTGGATTTTCAACATAGTATTCAACTCCAGTACGGATATTTTTTCAAACAAGTATTGCTTCCTCAGCAGCAATTGAGATAAGTAATATACTCGGAGCAAGGATAGCAATTATAAAAAATAATATAGTGAGTCCTGATGCCATAGATGGACTCGATTTATATGTATGTCTCAGTATATAATTATAAACCGGACGGAGTAAATTAGCAACTATGATAGCTATAATTATAGAAATAATATAGGGTTGAAGTACGAAAAATGATAATATAAGTGAAAGAGTGAAAAAAATGACTATATAGGGATTTCTTTGCTGTAATAAATTCATAAAAAATATTTAATATATATGGATAAGTATATTAAAAAACACTTCTATTGCTAGAAGTGTTACATTTTTTTCAAATGGTATAATTTTAAAAAATTATGAGAAGTAAAACAATTAGTATAAACTCTTTTTAATTTAATAAACAATATTATAAAACAGCCGAAAATAATCGTGCTATTTTCTGAGAAAATATATGCCAATGAGATTGGTTTCCCCAATCTTTTTTATCTATTTTATGAGAATCATGTATATCTTTATGAAATATATCAGTCATTTCCTGAGATACATTTTCATCATACATGGTCACAATATTTTCAAAATTGAGATCAAAACTCCGTATATCTAAGTTTGCCGTTCATAATAATGATACTTTTTGATCTATTACCATAGTCTTGGAGTGAATAATTCATTTGGTGTATTGATATATTTCAACACCCGCAGTCAAAAGCTCGTTGTAGTATGACTGTCCTGCCCTATCTACAAACTTGCTATCAGATTTTTCAGGTACAACTATCTTAACCTGTACTCAGCTATGAGCAGCAATAATCAGTGCCGTTAATAACTCTTGATTAGGAATAAAATAAGGAGTCGTGATATAAATACTCTCCTTTGCGCTTGAAATAAGAGATAAAAACACATGTAGGATGGTAGGAGTTTTGGAATCTGGACCACTTTGAGCCATTTGAATAATAGTATTTCCGTATTTCTTTTCCTCGCTAATTTTAAAGTACTGATCCAATACTTCGAGTTTTTGCTCTGCACAATAGTTCCAGTCACTTAAAAAAATATATTGCAAGTGATGTACTGCTCATCATTCAATTTTTAGATGCAAATCTCTCCAGTAACAACTACTTGGATATTTTGGATTATTTATATAATCGTTTGAAACATTGAGTCCCCCAGTAAATCCAATACTTCCATCTATAATTATTATTTTTCTATGATTACGAAAGTTTAGTTTTGTAGCAAAAGAAAATATATTCATTTTCTGAAATGCATGTATTTCAGCTCCTGCATCTTTTAATTCTTGAATGATCGAATCATCTTTAAAATTTGTCCCAATGTTATCATAAATAAATCTAATTTTTACTCACTCTTTTGCTTTTATGAGTAGGATTCAAAGAATTTCTTTTCAGAGCGTATCATCCTTGACTGTATAGTACATGATATGTATATGAAACTGAGCTTTGAGTAATGCTTCTTTAATTGATGGAAAGGTTTCTTCTCAATTTTCTAAAATTGTTACATTATTATTATTGGTTAATGCAGCATGAATTTCATGAAGAGATAGTTGAATAGTTTTTTTATATGAAAAAAGTTGGTTCTCATTTTCTTCAAACACCTTGTTTGATTTTTCGAGTATTTGTAATTCGATTTCTTTCTGGGTAGAATTAGCTTGTACAATTTTTTTAGTGTACATCAGTCTTTTTCTATGATTTACTCAAAGAGTATAATAAAAAATTACTCCAATGAGAGGAAATGCAAAGAGTAACAACAAGTATCAAAGTGTTTGAGTTGAGTTATTAGAATCGTAGAGAACTCTCATTGCAGCATTTATAACCAGAATGGTGAGTATTCCTATTAGTACGATTGTTACAATGCTTACATCGTTGATATATCAGAACATTTATTTCTTTATTTAATATTATGAACTTTTAATTTACATATTTGAGTAAATTACTACCACTAGTTATATTCTATCTTTTTTTTAAAAAATTCACCTTTTTAATAAAATCATTTATATTTATTCTTATTCTTACTTTTATCAACACAATAAAGAAGCCTGGCTAAGAGTGCTATCTTAGTCAGGCCTTTATTTCGTTTTGTAAATGGTGAGGCATCCGGGGCTCGAACCCAGGACCTTATCCTTAAAAGGGATCTGCTCTACCAACTGAGCTAATGCCTCATTTTCAAAACGCTCGGGTATTGTATAAAAAAAAGGGGAAAGCGCAAATATTTTTATGTAATTCTTTTTTTAGGATGCAATACTCCGTCTTTATATTCTACGACATATCGAATTATCCCATTCTTTTGTAGAAATATATCCCTATGTATGGGAAAATCGTATTCTCCACGCACTCTCTGTCCGTCCTGTAGTCTCTTATACACTACTTCATCCTCAAAGGTATAAATAGTATCCGGGAAGACTTTGGCAACACTGATAGTATCATCAAAACTCACTGAGTGCAAGTCTTGTAAGAAATCTTGTGTAAGATGTCAGACTGTAAGTCTGCGAAGCTCTGCAATGTATCCTCATGTTCACAGTTTTTCTCATAAATCTGCAGCGAGTGTTCTGATATACGTTCACGCTGTCACCTTGACCTCAAGCATGAGTTCTGGATACTGAAAAGATTGTATAGAAGTATAAATAATAGTCGCTTCACGTGACTTCATTTCTATTTCTTCACCTGCTAAAACTCGATCAAGAGCACGCTTACCATTTATTTTAAGAGCTGAGTATTTTGGTGGTATTTGTATAATGGTTCATGAAAAATGGTCTGCAAGTATTTTTTCTATTTTTGATTGTGTTATTTCATTTTTACATGTATTTTTTAGTTCGTCTGAAATATAATGAATCTCAGTATCTCTATCTAAAGAAGCTGAAGTTCCATCAAGCATAATAGTAGCTGCGTAGGTTTTTGAGTCTTTTTCAATATAAGAAATAAGTTTGGTATAATTACCCGTTGCTACGAGCAATCCTCCAGTTGCAAGTGGGTCGAGAGTACCGGTGTGTCCAATTTTTTTAATTCATAAAATCCTTCGCATATCACGAAGGACATCAAAACTGGTCATACCAGTCGGTTTATCTATGAAGAAAAATGCGTCCATTAATATTTGTGAGTTCATCAGTTATCAAAAAATCTTGGATGAGTATCAATTCAAAGATCAGGTTGCGTAAATGAGAAACTGCTGAAGTTAAAATATCCTAGATCTAAAAGCACTCTTCCAGTTATTTTTTTGGGAGTGATGTAGTTTTCACCAATGGAACAACTTTGAAAACACGTACGTCCGTCAGTTGAGTGATTTCTGTTATCTCCCATAACAAAATATTGACCATCTGGAACTTCGTAGATGTATTCTCATCTATCTCATCTCACAGTTGTATCTTTATTATTTTCTTCTGAAAGATATGCTCCCTCATTTATTTCATCAAATTCATTAGAAACCTGATTTAAGAGATACACTCTTCCGTTCTCAATTTTGAGAGTCTCTCCAGGAAGTCCAATAACACGTTTAATAAAGTATTTACGGTCTTCACTTACTTCTGGAGTAAATATAACCACGTCTCATCTTTCAACTTGTCTTGCTTGTCAGAGAAGTGGAATATCTAGATATGAAAGTCTATCTACAATAATAAACTCTTTATCATAATATGTTTCGTACATAGACTGCCCATTTATCTGAAATGGCATGACTAAAAAGCTCCTGATAAAAAGTACTATAACGAGTATAATAATAATATCTTTGAGGAAATCGAGTGCTTCGTTTTTAAATTGAGTCACAGGAGTGTGGTCAAGGTATAATATGACCCCTATTATAGGGGCAAGTAGGAAATATCAAAAAGATATCAAAAAAAATACTCTCATATTTCAGAGAGTATTTTTAAACTATTTTGAGTCATCTGACTTGAGCCAATCTGGTATTTTCATTCCGTCATCCCATAGCTCTTCTGACTTTTGAGTATCATCTTTTGAACTAGTATCTTTTGGTGCTCCGTCAGACTTTTTTATAGGAGTATCCGTCTTTTTAGGAGTTTCTGACTTTTTAGGAGTCTTTTTTAGTGCTTGTTCTGCTTTAGCTTCGATAGTCTTTGTATCATCTATCACATCTTCGTTTGTATCAAAGCTTGATTTCAACCAATCTGGCACCGATACATCAGATTCTAATGTAGATATTGTTGGCTCCGGTTCAGCATTTTTTGATGGAGCATCGTCTTCTATATTTTTAGAGACTGAATCACTCGAAACATTATGAGAGACTTCTCATTTGAGCTTACGTTCAAGTATACCATCATTTTTAGTATCAGAAACTGATGATTTTTTCGTGTCAGTTTTTTTGGAATCAGTTTGAGTATCTGAGCTCTCTTCAGTATCAAAACTTCCTTTCAACCAATCTGGTACTTGTGTATTACTCTCTAATTTTGTCTCTTTCTCTATATCAAATGAGTCTGCAGTCAAAGCATTATTTTGCTTTGACTCTTTAGGACTAAGAGTCTGAGTATTTGTATCAGTTTTTGCTTGAGATTGAGGAGCTGTAACACCTGATTGTTCTGGTTTCTTTGGTGTTGTGGATTGTTTTGATGGAGAAGTATCTGTTGCAGTAAAACTTCATTTCAGCCAATCTGGGACCTGTTCTTCTTCAGCTGTTTTTTGCACTGGTGGAGTTTTTGGTGTATCAGTAGATTCTTTTGTTTCTTTTTTCGGGCTTGCTTTGCTCTCTTGTTTTGTATCAGCAAGAGGATCTTCTTTTTTATTTGAAAATACATCAGATTTTGTTTCATCAGATTGAGATGAATCTCATAGGAGTTCTGATAGAATATCATCACGCTCTTCACTAGATGTAATATTTCAAGATTTTTTAGAACCTCCTGATGTTATTTTTGTAACATATCAAGAGAAACTTAAACTCTTGTCTTTATTAAATATTTTGTAAAATATAAATATTCAGAGAACCAGTACTATAAATACGAGTATAATATATCCTATAACTTTGAGTATCGTAAGCAAAACTCATAGAACTCACGAACTTGAACTCTCTCCTGTTGGTGTTTGATCGATAATTTCTTGTTTTTCAGAATCAGGAATCTCCCCGATATCACCGTACACAAGCATAGCAAGTACCGCTTTGAAATCGAGCTTTTGTTCATTAGAAAGTAGGTCGCTCGTCCCGATAACATCAAGTATTTCGCTTCACATTATTTTATTTGCTTCTACATCACTCGAAGCTTTAATAGCATCCAGTTTAGCTATGAGACTTTCATAACAGGTTCATGATTCTGTAGGACACACTATTTCTTTTGGTATAAGATTTACGAGTGCTTGATAGGTAATCTGATTGTTACTCTGGTCATCCTGTCCCTCTACGAGCAGAGATTCGAGTAATGTTATAATCTCATTTTCATTTGGAAGATTTAATTCAAATATATAATCCTCAAAATCTAGAATTGTTCGAGTTTTTTCTGTACTGTCGTTCCAATTTTCTTGAAGTTTTTGAATATAACTCAGTGATTTTAATCTCTGTTGTTGCGGAAGAACCATGAGAAGCTCTTTGAGAGATTCTATTTTTTCCTTTTCTGATTCAGTGACATCTTCGAAGATAATCATATCTGGATCAATGTTTTGCTCTTCGATATATTCTTTAATAATCGTGATATCTTGCGATCCTAGGATTGCACCACTTTCATCAGTAATATATGCTCGAACAACTTGTGTTTTGTATGGGCTCATTGGTATTTCTACTACTGAACCAGAAACATAACTCGAAGTCCCCTTGTTGTTTTCATCATCATCAGCACCACCATTGAGATCACTGTCTTGTTCTATATCATAATCAATAATGTAGTTTACAGCATCTGGAGTACTCTCACCAAGGTAGATAAATACTTTTTCTGATTGATCTTTCAGAGTAATCGTGTCATTTTTATCAAGCTCTGGAGTAGTAAATACAACCAGGCCATTTCCACGACTCTTGAGAACATTTCTAAAGTTTTTAGAAACGTCTTTTGTCACTTCCTTCACGACTGTACCCTCAGAAACTTTTAGAGTAACGCTATGAGTAGATGCTTTGTCTGTATACGTATACTCAAATGATGTTCCCGTTTTTTTCGTTCCATCTCATAGTTCCCATTGTCTATCCTCTATTTGACCAAGTGAGCTATCAAAAAATATAAATTTATTTCAAATAGATATGTACTGAAAATCTGCTACCAGTTTATTACTCACGTTCATTGTGACGTTTCTCGTACTCGAGATCCCTTTATGTTTTACTTTTACTTTTGCGTAAAACTCTCCTGATTTTTTATAACTATAATTAACTATTGGTTCCTTTGTTTGAGTATCATAAAATCCATCACCGTCAAAGTCCCAACTATATTCTGAGTTTTTAGAAATATCTTGACCTAGTATATTGCTTACTTTTGCTTTGAATGTCACTTCTTCACCTATAATAGTTGAGTTGTCATTTACACTGAGTTCGATGATAGGAGTGTTTATATTGTCACCAGTAATAGTTGTGAAATATCGTGATCCTGTGATTTCTTCTGATGTGATTCTTGCTTCATTATTATCCTTGAGGATGGCCATAAAATAATAATTTCAGGTAACCTTAGGTATAACAAAAGTCGTAGATGCTGAAATGGTAGATCTAAAATCTTGAGGACTATTATCTATATCTGTATAATAATACCAAAGATATGATTGGATTACTCCATCTGGATCAGTCGCACCATTTGCATTGACTCGAATAACGAGCGGATCTGCTTCTGGATTTTCAATTTGTATCCCCAGTGACGTAAGAGTCGGGAGTACATTTCTCACTTCTACCATCGTACTTGAACTATGACTGGCTGCATTAGCCTTGCTCTTTACTGTGAGTTTTACAGGAAAACATCAGATTTCGTCGAATCTCTGAGTGACGGTTTGAGAAGTAGAATAGGTTGTCTGTCCAATCTTCCATGAATACTCGAGTCACGTCGTTTGTCCATCAATGTTAATAGATTCACTCGCGTCAAAGAGAACATTTTGTACTCTATTAATGACATATGCTCCATCTCAGCCACAAGCATCAGCTTCATATTCTGGTTGAGAGTTCGTATCGTATTTTACATCGAGAATTGAATATGGCTCATCTGAGTCACTGACATAGACCGTTCGTTTGAAAGTATTTGTCATATTATTTTTATCTGAAACTTTGAGTGTGACATCAAAGCTCCCACTTTTTTCGTAGGTATGTGTGACATTATCAAGTGTTCCACCCTGTGATTTTCCATCACCAAAATTCCACTCAAATATTTGAGCCTCTGGTGATTCTGCTATAAATTTAATAAATCCATTTCTCGGTATAACTCGTGGAAATGCGTAAAAATCTACAGAGAGAATTGATTTGATATCAATGGTTCATTTTTTTGTAGATGTGATTCCATCTAAATCTGTGACTTCTAGATTTATAGAATGATTTCCCACACTATCAAATACATAATATCCAATCGAACCGTTGGCAACTGAATCCTCAAGTATTACCTTGTTTCCATCGATAAACCAATCATATTTTAGGTTCCCATCATCTGAAATATCTGGATCAAAACTTCTACTCGCGTCGAGATAGACACGATTAGGCTTATTACTTGCAGGTATATTTGTTTCAAACTCAGCAATAGGACTTTGAGATGTTACATATACTACTCTATTATCTTGATCGATTTCTCCACTGGATTGTCGAACTCTCAGGCTTACGTTATATCTCCCTTTATCTTTGAAGTTATAGGTAAAGAGTTTGTCAGCATTTTGAAATACTACTTTATCAGTATCAATATTGGTTATCTCCCAATTATAGGTTAAATCTCTATATCTATCACCTGATTTTGCTGCAAAGGTGAAGCTATCTCCAATAAATCAATCCTCTCTATTCACTTCTATTTTTGCTATTGGATCGTGAACCTCAATAAGAAAATATTTTTCAATAACCTTTCCTTCATTGGTTGTCATACGCAGAAAGAGCTCATAATCTCCTTGCGTAGCATATCGAACACGTTCGACTTTTGGTCCTCCAGAGTAACTCTTGGTAATTCCATTCCCAAAATCCCACTCTGTTTTTGAAAACCTCGCTCCAGCTGTTGGAAGTGAGCTTGTGGCATCTATTAATAATCCATAATCGGCAGTATCTGGATTGAACTTAAGTACATTGTTATCAGTAACCGTACTACTATTTACTTTGATAACGAGGGTCGCAACTTTTTCATTTACGAGTACTTCAGCTCTTGATCGAAATGGGAGAACATCCGTAAATCCTGAGCTATTTTTATGAGTTGAAACTACATCTAGAAATACTGTAAACTTCCCTTCATTTCTAAAGGTATAGTTGATAGAGGGACCTCGACCTATTACTATTTTTTCTCCAGCATTATCAATAAACCAGGTATAGTTTCAGTTTGAAATTTGTGTTCCAGATGGATCCTCAACTTTGGCTCTCAGTGTTGTAGAAAGTGGAGCATTTCCTGACTTAGGAGATACATCAATCGTTCCATTAATAGCATTTATTTCTACTTTTTCAAGATAATCAGCAAGTGAAGCAATGATTTCATTGTAAATAATTTCATTATTAGGAGCCTTGATTCCTTTTTGAATATCTATAAGCAGCTCTCGCTTATAATTTTGATTTTGAAGATTATCAGGAAGATATTTATAAGCAGTATCTGCAAGTTTTGCAATATTTTGCATTATTGGGACACTTAATTCATTGTTTACCAAAAAATGTTCTCTTAAATTAAAGAACTGTTCTGTTATTCTATACCTGTACTCATTATAGGTTCACAGGTCAATTGATCTGAGCGTTGTATACACTGGTTGGTCTTCTTCTATAGCAAAAGCTTGTCACAATCAGGCTTGCTGAGTGATTCAAAGAAGTAAGATTCACAGGGTAATAAAGCGTAGGATTTGTTTCATACATATCTTTTAAAAGTACTTTCTCTTTAAAGATATCATAAAAGTCAGTCTCAAGCAAAATCATAGAACCCACAAAATACAAGTACGTCTTGACAATTATTGTATTTTAAACTCATAAAAATAACTCTACTGACTTGATTTCAAATCTTTCACGAGTATAAATATTCATAATACTCCTATAAAAAGTGTTCCCTATGTTACATATTGAAACTGGAAAAAATAATAAGGTCCTTCGTTCAGTCTGTGCCCCCATTAAAACAGATGAATGGAAAAAATATACGAAGCTTGGTCGTGAAATGGTTGCCTATATTAAAAATCCTGATCATGCAGGAGTAGGTCTCGCTGCACCTCAAGTCGGAGTAGAAAAGCGAATTATAGTTGTCAGCCTCCTCCATGACTGGGAGGATGAGAATTTTTCCACTGTTCTGATGATAAATCCTGAAATACTCGATGCTTCAGATGAAATAAATAAACAAGTAGAAGAAGGTTGCCTCTCTCTTCCTCGAACCAAAAAATGATACGTAGCTCGCCACGAACATATCAAACTCAGATACTTTGACGAAAAACAAAAGGAAAAAATCATCAAGCTTTCAGGTCTTGCAAGTGTCATTGTACAACACGAAATCGACCATTTAAATGGAGTACTGTATATAGATAAACTCGTGAAATAATTAATTATTTGACAAAATATACTTTTTATATTTAATATTAATAATTAATTTTTAAATCTTTTGTATGAATAATATAATTTCATCAAACACGAGAAATGACTTTCAAAATGAAACAGAAAATCTCGTTTCATGAAGAAGAATATCTGTTACTTCAACTTTGCAACTCCCTATAACGCAGGCTTGGGAAGAACTACAAAAGTGAGAATTACTTCGTTATGTGAGTCATGGTATGACTCTCTTTTGAGAACTTCCTGAAACTTGGGAAGTATGAGAAGAAGTACAAACACTTGTGAAAGCTAAATTATTTTGAATACTTCCTCTTCCTTGAAAAAATCCATACAACATTACGTTTGAATCGATAGATTCTGCAAATCATACTGCTTATACGCAAGAAAATGGATCAGGTATATCAGCTTGGAATCATTTAATGGAAATGAGAGAAATTGCTCCTGATATAACACAATACACTGATACTATAGACATATATGCAGAAAAACTCACTGGAATAATATCAGCGCATGCACACACACTTTATAAGCACAGACATAGTCGATGGGAAAATGTTGCAGAAATCTTGAATTCATGAAATACTATGGATGATGCATACAAAAAAATACCAGTACTCACTTAATCTCTGAAATAAAATACATAAAAAATGAGACCCTGAAAATTTAGGTGTATACAAAAATTATTTTATTTTTCTCGACAAAATTTTAACGTCAAAAAACACTTCTTTTTTACAAAAGAGGTGTTTTTTTTATACTTGGGGTATTAATTCCTCCTCTGAATTTCCTCCTTTAAGCTTAAAGGAGGATGGCTACAAAATAACCATCCTCATCTGCAGCCTCTTTCCTTTTTAATAAAAGGAAAGAATTCAAGATAGGAATATAATTCTATGCAAAAAAATATACTCATACTATGACTTGGAGCCTTTGGATTTGCGATTGCCAAACATTTGGGTGAAAATAATCCTAAAACAACTATTTTTGCCAGTGAAATAAATGCTGAAATTTTTAAAAATATTTCAGAAACAAGAAAGCATCCCTATTTTTTTGAAGGAGTTACGCTTCCAACAAATATAGAACTCATTTCTGATGCAAACGCTGAACTCTGAAATATTGATATTATTATTTCCATTATTCCCTGCCAATTCGTAGGGTGAGCATTTTCAGGAATGAAAGAATACTTAAAAGACTGAGTTACTATTCTTAATCTCTCAAAATGAATTGATAACCAAAGCTTACAAACCGTTAGCGAAAAACTCAGTGAAGTCCTTGATGGAATTAACTATAATTATGCCTATCTTGCAGGAGGAATGATAGCAGCTGAATTGGTCGAGTGAAAAAAACTCTGAGCTGATATTGTTACTCAAAATAATGAAACATGAGAAATATTAGAAAAAATATTTGAATCTGAGTCACTCCA
The DNA here is from genome assembly GCA_010119145.1 of Candidatus Gracilibacteria bacterium. Classification (NCBI taxonomy): domain Bacteria; phylum Candidatus Altimarinota; species Candidatus Altimarinota bacterium. The sequence goes on along the minus strand of JAACSU010000007.1, from coordinate 41,075 downwards.
AATAAATCTCAAAATTGGAAGCCCCAAAAATACTGAGCTCTACGCTGCACTGAAAAATATCATAGCACTCATACTTGGATACTACGAAGGAACTGGAGCTTGAGCAAGTACTCTGTGATATTATTTCTCAACTTTACTGTGAGAAATAAAGCAAATTATCAAACTTTTAGACTGAGATAGCAATCTTGAATTTACCGATTATGCCCTTTCTTGAGACCTTATAGCTACTTGTTTTGGAGCAAGTAGAAATAGACTCCTTGGAAATATGCTCTGAAAATGAACAAGTATTTCTGAAGCACTTTCAGAACTCAAAACTCAAAACAAAATAGCAGAAGGATATGAAACACTTAAATGAGTGTACACGATAACGAAGTGAAAAGAATGATTTGAAGAAATAAATAGCTTTGGAAGCAAGTACCTATAATTCTCCACAAACTTTTAACTAAAAAAATACAGATTTTATCTGTATTTTTTTTATGTTCGTTCTAACTGAGTAATCGTCGCTCCATTTTGTTCTACGAACTCTTGGATTTCATTTCCAGTATGATGTTTATATTTTTCAGTAAACACAATTTTTTTGAGTCATGCTGCAATAATCGCTCTTGTACAATCAAAACATGGTTCGTAGGTACAATAAATAGTTGCCCCTTCAACCGCAATTCATTCTCTGGCAGCCCAAACTATCGCGTTCATTTCAGCATGTATTTCGTATTTGTATGACCATTCATGATGTTCTTTGGTGTATTCACCATTCCAGTAATCACTACAGTTTACATATCATGCTGGAGTCCCATTATATCACGTAGAGACTATCCTCCCATCTCTCACAATCACTGCTCCCGTTTTCCTAGAAACACATTTTGAAGCGCTCGCTAATTCATAAGCAATGTTGAGAAAATTTATATCACGTAACATATTGACTAGTAAGAAATATTTATTGTATTGTAATTAAAAGCTCCATAATGTAAATATATCTTTTTCTTCACAATCTTTTAACATCAAAACACACTTCAAGTTGATGGCAGGTATATTTTTTTTATACTAGAATATATATTTTAATATACTTCTATGTTCATAGTAATTGACTGACTTGACGGATCTGGAAAAGGAACGCAAACGAAACGAGTAGTAGCTGAACTTGAGAAACAGGGTAAAAAAGTTCTTCTGCTTGATTATCCAAGGTATGGTGAAAACTCTGCGTATTTTGTTGAGAAATATCTCAACGGATGATATGGAAGTAATCTCAGCGCAAAAGCTGCAAGTTTATTTTTTGCACTCGATAGATTTGATGATAGCTTTAATTTTAAAGAGAACATGTGAGACTATGATTATATAATCTCTAATAGATACGTATCGGCATCTATGATGCATATGGCTTGAAAACTTACATCGTCACAAGAACGCAAAGATTTCGTCTACTGGCTTGCTGATGTAGAGTATAATATTTTTTGAATTCCGAAACCTGACAAGGTATTATTTCTTGATGTTCCACCAGAAGTCAGTCAAAAACTTGTGGAGACAAAAGAAAAACGAGACTATATTAAAGACGGAAAAACAAAAGACCTCCATGAAGCAGACGAAAATCATTTAAGAGACGCCTATAATGCAGCTCACGAAGTATTTGATGTATTTCCTGAATGGGAAAAAATTGAATGTTGTGAAAATGGAGATATACTAAGCAAAGAAATAATTACAAAAAAAATACTTACTAAAATAGTGTAAATGAACCAAGTTATACAAGATAAAATGAAACGTGAAGTGATGGTAATAGCGAATATTTCACTCTTCAAAAATTATCCTAGAGAAACTCTTGTGTATGGCTCAGATGAAGCTGATTTTGAGGCACAAATTTTAGAAAATTTTGAATTTATGGTTCGAGGAGAAGCAGAACAAAACTTTGATTACAAACAACCTATCACCTACGCAATAGTTCTCAATGAAAAAAATGAAATTTTTGTATATACGAGAGGAGATAAAAACTCTGCTGCCTGAGATGCCAGACTGCACGAAAAAGTTTCAATTTGAGTTGGATGACATTTAGAACGTGAAGAAGAACATTTAGAAAATCCAATCCGTGATTGTCTCACTCGAGAACTGGAAGAAGAAATAGATTTAAAACAAGAAAATATAAGTGAAATATTCCCAATTGGTTATATTAATGATGATAGTAATGAAGTAGGAAAAGTACATATAGGAATGGCTTATGTCGTTAAGACAAAAAACTTCGTTCCAAGTATGCAAGATGGAGAACTGGCTCATGGAGCATTTAAAAGTTTTGAGGAATTTATGACAATGATTAAAAATCCTGAATATAATATTGAGTCTTGGACTCGGCTCCTCGCTCCAGAGTTAGAAAAATATATGTAAATCCTAATAAAATAAGCACTATGAAACAATATCTCGACTTACTGAGAGAAATACAAAAGGACTGAGTTCACAAAGATGATAGAACAGGTACTTGAGTGACCAGTGTTTTCGGTATGCAGGCTAAATATAATTTAGCAGACTGATTTCCATTAGTGACAACAAAAAAAACATTTCTTAGAATTATCATCGTAGAACTTATATGGCTGATACGAGGAGAAACAAATATTAAATATCTTGTGGATAGAAACTGTCATATATGGGATGAATGGCCTTTTCAAAACTATATTGAAAAAAATCAACTCACAGAAGAATATCCTAAATACTCTGAAGCGTGGCTTGATGAAAAAAAAGTATTTATTTGAAAAATAGAATCTCTCGATGCAAATGATCCATTTGTAGTTAAATGGTGAGATCTCGGCCCAGTTTATTGACATCAATGGAGAAACTTTAATGGATGACATACTCACGCTTATAAATCTAGAAATATTGACCCAGCAGATACGTGAGTAGACCAACTAAAAAATGTGATTGAGACGATTAAAAATAATCCAACCGACAGACGAATCATAGTTTCTGCTTGGAATCCAGCGCAAAAAGAGGATATGCTCTTGCCTCCATGTCATGCATTTTATCAATTCAATGTTGATACAACGAACAATCTACTTAATCTCCAACTCTATCAAAGAAGTGCTGATATTTTTCTCTGAGTACCCTTTAATATTGCATCATACTCAGCTCTCCTCATGATGGTGGCAGAAATAACAGGTCTCAAAGCAGGTACTTTTGTTCATACACTTTGAGATGCTCATATTTATGATAATCATGTCGACCAAGTAAATGAACAACTTTCTCGTGATCCACTTCCACTTCCAAAACTCAAAATCAATAAAAAACTTGAAACACTTGAGGACTTAGAAAATCTTGAATGGGAAGATTTCGAACTTGTTGATTACAACTCACACCCAGCAATAAAAGCTCCTGTTGCAGTTTAAAAAAACTCTCCCAATTGGGAGAGTTTTTTTAATAATTACATAGTTATAATTTGCGAGTCTTGTCATCTTTTTTTGAGTTCATATCCTCAGAGCTCTAAAGTCTTTGGAGATAATACAATTCTATTTGGTATTCCCCAAAGTTCACAATCTCAAGCTTTTTGACCAAATCAATCTTTTCTTCCCATTCTATCATCTAATACAACAGATTCTCAGGATTTTTCTAATTCAAGTGCTAACTCTTTGGCTTTTTCAATATTCTCCTCTCACATAACAATAATATAGTAACTGTATGGAGCGATATTTTCTGGCCAATTTATGCCTGACTCTGTCATAAAATACTCTGCCATAACTCACATAAGTCTCGAAACTCCAATTCCGTAACATCACATTTCAACATCGCTGACCATTTTATTATTTTCATCAAGATATGAGAGTCCAAATGGTTTAGAGTACTTTGTACCCAAATGAAATATATTTCCTACTTCTGAAGCTTTTCTAAATGTAAGCTTCTCTCCATCAACATTTATAGATGTGAATCATAATTTTGGCTCATTAAAATCTCCAAATTCTATAATATCTAAATCCGAAATATTTACATTTTTCGTAGATTTTGCCACAGCATTTGCTCCTCAAAAAAAGTTTTTCACTGATTTAAGTGAGTCATCTCAATAAAACTCTACGTCCAATTTAGAATCTTTGAGTGGAGAAATAAATCCTCTTACGGTTCATAATTTTTGAATATCTTCTTCACTGGCAAGTGAAAAGGTATCATCATATTTTGACCGAATGAATTTTCCTAGTTTTATTTCATTGATATCAAGATCTCCTCGAATAGCAACTCAAATGAATTTTTCTGAATTATCGAGCTTATAAATGACAGTTTTTAGCATCTGCCAAGCTGGTGCCTTAAAATACTTCGTCATTTTTTCCATATTCACTATTTCCGCAACAGAATCAATATACTGCATTTCTTCTGCTTCTTGACTAACGTTTTTATCATCAGGAATCCCTGAAGCGAGTTCTAGATTATAACTATAACCAGAACTATCTTGAACTATAACATCTTCTCAAACCTCTAGAAATGTTTGAAATTCATGAGAATTTTTATCCGAAATTGCTCCCCCGTCAGCATCCGCTATAACCGTATCATTTCCAAGTCATAGACGTGAAAATACTCTCATATAAACATCTTTTATATCTTCATAAAAGACTTCAAAATCAGCTATATCTTTATGAAACGAATACGCATCTTTCATAATAAATTCTCTCCCTCTTAGTAGTCCTGATTTTGCTCTTTTTTCATTTCTAAATTTTTTCTGTATATGATAGACACAGGTTGGAAGATCTTTATACGATTGAATGAATTCTCAAAGAATTGGGGTTACGTTTTCTTCATTTGTTGGAGCAATTCTATACTCGGTTGTTCCATGTCCTGGTACTTTAAAATATTCAGGAATTTCCCATCTATTAGTTGTTTCCCAGTATTCCCGAGGAGTGAGTATTGTCATGAGCATCTCATTGTATCACGCATTATCCATCTCTTCTCGAATAACTTGCTCAATATTGCGAAGAACTCGAAACCCAATTGGGAGAAATTCATAGGCTCCAGCCATAGCTTGTCTGATATATCAACCTTGTAATAAAATACTGGTTGAACGGTTATCACTCACTTTTGGAGATGATTTCAAAGTATTAAATGGAAAATTTGAGAGTTGTAACATAGGTAGTGTATTAAAAATAATAGCAATAAAAAATCCCTTCCTATGCAGAAAGAGATTGTTTGTTTATTTATACTCGAAACAAAACCCCTTCTACGAAGAAAGGTTTAGGGGTTGCAGGTGCCAGTTCAATAGTTGTTTCATAATGTGTTGATTACATTATTAATATATCTTTAAAGATGTATGAGTCAATATGAATTACAAATAATAGGAGTATTAATTAAAAAATGGTGGTGGAGTTTGTTGTATTTTTGGGTTATACTCAACTATAAATGGGTACTTTTGATACTCAGGTTTTTGAGTAGGAGTATCAGTATTACTATTATTTCACATATATGATTCTGCAGCATTATATTGTGGTTCTTTTGGACCGTTTGGGAGTCAAGCAGCATCAGTTGGTTGCACGAGTATGTACCTTCTAAGATAGTTTAAGTCATATTTTTTTGCAATTTCAACACTACAAGTTCCTTGATTTACATAAAATGGGCAAAGCGGAATCACTGCAGATGAACCTCAAATAGTGTTCTCACTAAACACTGATCCATAGATATACAGCTGATTTGCTAACTGTGATGGTTGTGTTGTTCCATCAAGTTCAGCAGTACCATTATAACTAATGAGTGATCTATCAGCGTATAATATTGCATGTATATCCGTAACTGATGGATCAATATATATATTTCATCATTGTCCGTTCTTTTGAAGTGCAATAAATCAAAGCATACCAGATCAACGAATATTTCATGATATATATATATTTCCTCATTCAACAACCAATGTTTTATTTCAAGCTACTGTTGAAGTTCCATTAATTCGAACATTTGATCCTAGTCAAGCACCTGTAAATCATGCATACATTGCAGTATTATCTAAAACTCTTGATGTTCCAGTAGTACTAGACCATTGGGTTGCATTTAATTGAGAGCTATTTATAGTTATTCAGGCCGTTAATTCAGGAGAAAGTGAAGTAATTACTTTAAATACATTTTCTTGTAAATCTTTTCTAAAACTTGCTTTCGTAAGTTTTCATAATACTCGAACATCTGAGCTAAACTGATCAGCTAATTCACTTGAAACATTCGTAGAGGAACTTACAACACCATCAACTTTGACAAATCTTCATTCTGAGTCTTCATCAGCAATAGTAACCAGTACATCTGATACGATCCCATCAAAATTTTGAAAACCAGTATATTGACTATATGCATATCATCCAAAGTTCGTACTCAGTGATTTATCATTAAAATCATCAGGAACACAAATATATACAAATCTAGTAGTGTCATAGCCAAAATCAACAAATCAAAATTCTGGATTATAGGCAAAACCATCCATTTTGTACCCTGTCTTTCCAGGTGCACAAGAACCTCAAAGTGTAGAGGTGATTTTGACTCTATTGGCTACGCTTTCATCTACCGAGTATACTCCATATGCAGCATCATAATAATATCATTGTAAATAATCTCAAACCACATTACTATCATTATCTTGATTCATGAGAAGTAATCACTCGTTGGTAGCGCTTGCAGAACTCCCTGTCAGAGTGATAGTATTTTGTGAAGGATATGGGCTCGGTCAAGTTGAGCTCTGAGATCCGGGAATCCTATGAATAATTGTATTAGCTGCAAATATAACTCATACTCACACTATAAGAAATAAGAAAAAACTAATGATTTTTTGAGTGGTATTCATAGAATTTTTATAATATATATTGTATACAATATATATATAAAGCGTAAGCTATCAAGTTACAGACACAAAAAAAGCAAGCTATAGCTTGCTTTTTAATGTATAATAGTTCTAAAGACTATTGTGCAGTAGCGTTAGCGTCAACATCAACAGAAGCTTCATCTTCAGTATCAGCGTCGTTATCATCAACTCCATCCATTTCATCTTCTATAACATCATCATCATCGTCACCATCAACAAAATCCACAGCATCAGCTGTACCATCAACGATAGCTTCACCAGTAGCGTCAAGAGCGTCACCGATATCAGAACCAACTTCAACAGTAGCATCAACTGCTGCGTCATCAGCTTGACCTTCTTCATAGTCGTTAGAACATGAAGCGAGACCTGCAAGTGCAAGTACTAAGAACATTCCTAATAATTTTTTCATAGGGAATTTAATTACAAAATAAAGAGCCGGCAAATTATATAGAAAATATGCTGAGACCCAAATAATTACTCTTTACAATTTAATTTAGTATTTTATTGCTAATAAAAAAAGCTTTATTATAGGATTATATTTGTAATTTTAAGGAATTTTTATATAAATAATGTATAAATTATTTACTCAAAAACACTAAGATATGCCTAGAAATATAAGAAGAAATGTAGATATTCAAAGTACAATAAAAGACTATATAGTGCCGATTATTGGCTGAATAATAGTCCTTATTATCATAATAAGTTTTTTTAGATGATGAGATGATTCAGTTCAAATTGCTCAAAAAGAGAATCAAACTCCAACTTCTATTGCTTTTTCAAGTACTGAGACTGAAGCAATAATAAGATATCCTGGTGATAGCCAAGAAAATGCTAATGAAACAACTCCTTTATATAAATGAGAAACAATTATAGTAAAAGAGTGAAGTGTCAGTCTTACGAATCCAGGCTGAAGTATTATCGCTCTCAATAAGATAGCTGAGTTGAAATATAACGAAGATGGTTCATATGCACTCTACTCTTCAGATGCCTGGCTTACACTTGAAGAAGATACGAGCGTCTCTATGAGATATGCTAATGTTGCATGAAAAAGTTGATCTGTGATTTCCCTCACTCAAAATGAAGCGTGAAGTACAGTATATGTACTACTTTGAAGTGCAAAGGTAAGCAATATAGCATGAATATCAACAAATCTGGTTCAGGGGCAAAAAATAAGTATTTCTCGACTCAATGCCTCAAACGAAGATTTAGATATAGTAAGTGAAAAATCAACTATCGATAGTTACTTTAAAGGAAGTGATTGGTTTATTGAAAATAATTGATATCTTGCTATCCAGCAGGCAAATAAAGAAGAGGACTCAGAAACACTAACTTGAACAGGAGTAACAGAAGAAGTTTGAACATGAGATACAGGAACGTATATATCATTTAATAGATTAAGAGATGAAATGAATGTCGATTCAAATACCTTTAATATATCATGAACTATAAGTGACTCAAAGGTTTGAGCAATTACGATTGATAACAAGGCAGTAACACTCAATATTGAAAATAAGAGTTTTGCTATTCAAGAGCTTCCTCTCACTGCTAAAATAAATGATATCGTAGTAAAGATATACGACACTGATAAAAATATACTTGAAAAAAAGGTTTACACGGTCTATACATCAGCTGAATTAAAACAAGAAGAAACTCCAGAACCTGAAGTTCCTGCTCAAACTCCAAGTAGTGAAACTGAAAATACTGGACTTGGAGCAAGTGCTACAAACTATGAGATTGATGCAACAAAATTTGCATTTACTGAACCATCTACCACAAATAAATATACTACAACAGGATCTGAAATAACCATTCGTTGAAATACAACTGCAAAAGGAATATCAAAAGTAAAAATAAATTGATTTGAGCTCTCATCATTCAATGGTTCTACTTGGAGATACCACGCTTTTGAACGATTTGATACACTTGAAGAGTGAACAAACCAGTATAGAGTAGATTACTATGGTACGAGTGGTGCAATTGTGTATACAGATTACTATACGATTGTAAAGAAATCTACTACAGTGACTCCTAGCCCTGAGCCGGTAATACCTCAAGAAGAAACACTTTTTGAAGAATAAGTAAATACATAGAAAAAAAAGAGTATGAATCATCTTCATACTCTTTTTTTTAGCAACTACAGCCTGTACCACAGCTTCAAGTTTCATCCTTGGAGCCACAGCCTCCTCAAGCTGTTCCTCCTCATATGATTGATATAAACATAGAATGGAGTTCTTCATTTTCTGGAATCAATCCTTCAAATATCATATCCTTAAAATCAATACTCTCTTCCTCTATAATAAGAGCTGAGTCTTTTGTAATAGAGAGTTCATTTTTTAGATTCTCATCACTTGTATTCTCAATTTTAACAAAATCAGTGAGTCCAAGCTCTTCTATAACTCATCTAACTTTTGAAGTGAGCTCTTCTGACTTCTTATTATTTCAGTATATTATTACTTTCATTTTTTTATGTATTTAATTAAAAAATTCTTCTTCAAAGTATAATACCTTAAAGAAGAATGTAAACATTATAGTGTTTGAATTTTATTAATCTTTTGATTCTTCATCTGACCCTTCAGCTTCTTTCGCAGCGATATCTTCATCTGAACCAGTTACTACTTCATCTTCTTCATCTTCTTCTTCAACTGCAGCTCGTGGAAGACTTGCATTTGCAACAACATCATCATTATTCACAGATAATTCGTACTTAGTAGTATCAATACCTAGATCTGAAACTCTAATAGCATCACCTTCTTCTTTAAGCACAGAGAGATCAACATCAAAATGATCAACAAGATCAGATGGTAGACATTTCACATCAAGTCCTTTCATATGTTCTTCAACAATAGCACCTTCTTTTATTGCAGGAGCTTCACCGATAAAGTTAAAGTGGATGTGGGTATTCAATGCTTCACCTTGAGTGATAGCATAGAAATCAACATGTGTAAAATCTCCAGAAACAGGATGTTTTTGTGTCATATGAACCAGTACATCTAATTTTTTCTTACCAACAGAAATATTGATAATATTAGATTCTCCTGCTTTTCTATATAATCTAAGAAAATCTGAACTATCCATAACGATAGAGATAGGTTCTTGATGTCGTCCGTAAACAACTCCTGGAACTCTTTTTGATTGTCTGATGTGAGAAACTTTTTCATTCGTGTCTCTGATATCTGCAGATATAGTATGTTTAGCCATGGTGATAATTAGATATATTAAATATTTTGGTAACGCAAACGCCTCCCAAAATGAGCTCGCAAATTGTATACAAAAAGAGCAGACTTGCAAATTTTTTTTGATTTTTTTTATTTCAATCTATTCCTGTATATGTCAAAGTAATTGCGCGTGACTTTACAAAGTTATAAAAAAAATTACCATATAGGCAAGTAATAAATTTTAATACAAATTTTATGGGAAGAGGTCCAGTAGTCCAAGCTCGAAAAATGGCTGTTAATTCTGAAAAGTGAAAAGTGTTTTCTATTCACGCAAAACTCATTGCTCTGGCAGCTCAGAAATGATGAAATCCCGAAGATAATGCCAATCTTGCAACGCTTATTTACAAAGCTAAAAAAGATTGAGTTCCCAATGATACCATTGATAGAGCAATCAAGAAATGAACATGAGAAGATAAAGACGCAGCTCAACTCAGTGAAATTATTTATGAATGATATGCTCCTGGCTGAGTAGCACTTTTAGTATCTTGTATCAGTGACAATAAAAATCGAACCGTTTCAAATATTCGTCATATTTTTTCCAAGTATGGTGGAAATATGTGAGAAAGTGGAGCTGTTGCGTGGATGTTTGAAAAAAAGTGAATTATATTTGTGGATCCAAAGAAGCACTCAATGGAAAGTATAGAAGAAATAATTTTTGACACAAATGCTGAGAATCTCGAACTTGAAGAATGATATATAAAGATAGTATCCTCTTTAGATGATCACCACTCAGTAGAACAATTTCTAGAATGAAAGGAAATCGAGCTTTTAGAATCAAAAATTGATTTTATACCAAGTAATGAAATTGAAATCGATGATTTTGACAAAGCTTTAAAATTTAAAAAAATGATAGAAGCATTTGAAGAAGACGAGGATGTAAGTTTTATAGCATCTAATGAATTAATAAACTCGCAGCTTGATGATAAAGTTGAAGACTTTATCGAGAAGAATACTTTTCGAACATAGAAAATGAAAAAAAAAGAGCTTAGAAGCTCTTTTTTTTATATTTAAATATTTTATAACTAATCTAAAACAATCTTATTTTCAACAACACTAAATTCTACTTTATACACTCATAAGTTTCAAGCTATAAATATTTCTCCGTCATTATCAACATAGAAGTCTTCTATATTTGCATCCTTTCCTTCAATTTGCCCTAAATAAGCAAGTGATTTTACGTCTTGATATCGATCAGAACTTGGCTTAAATATAAGAACTTTATTTTTAAATAACATATACACATATTTCAAATCTGCCCGAGCTCTGATTGATGGGGCAAATTCAGAAGAAACCTCATCACTAAAATCATAGTTTTTTGGAAGTTTATTTAAAACTATATTTTCTAATCTATATTCTGGTTCTCGAAACAACTTCACAACTGTTCCGTCTGCTTTAAGAATATATATTCATCCATCAATAGCTATGGAAAATATTTTTCAAATACTTGTTGCATCAGCATCGCTCAGATAAGAAACTCACGCATCATACGTTGCTCCAGTTTGCTTGTGTCTAAGAATTTGAGTTTTTGAATCAGAGAGTAAATACAGATTGCTTGAATATGACTCTACTATTGGAGACATTTCCCAAGTTGCTTGATTCGTCACATCAACATAACTAAAGAAATTATTTTTCGCAAAATTTACAACTTTTCAAGCATGTGTTACTAAAACAATATCAGATCAATTCACGCTTGCATCAATGAAGTAATCATCAGCAGCAAGTTCCTTAAACCCATAATTTTCAGATCACTCTCCTTGTAGTATAGGTCATGTTATACTTTTAGGATGTACTACAAATATCTTATTTGAAACACTCACGATTTTAGTTATATCCATTGGAGTACTAAAATTATACATTGTATTTTCAGGGGTGACTTCAAATGGCTCAATCCCATTAAATTGTTTCTGCAAAACACTCATATTATCCTTGAGAATCGAGATATCCCCTAAAAATAACTCTTTATCTTCAAGTTCTTGAATCTTCGTTTCAGCACTTTCTATATTAAGTGAAAACATATCTGGATTATTGAGATTTTCACTCGCAGCTATTATACTATTTTGAGCTTCAATAAGTTTGATTTTTGCTTGTTCTGTTCCTTGAGTACTAGAAGCGATTTGAAAAAATCCTGACAAAACACTATAGAGAAAGAAAATAGCAACCAGAATACCTCAAGCAATAATATACTGTCTTGTTTTTTGACTCTTTTTTAGAAGTTTTTCTCGTAGATGCAAAATATATCCAAACAATTCTTTTGCGTATCTGTTATCAAATATTCTGTAAAAAAAGTAGATTAACTTATCAAGTACAGAGTTTTTCTCACCAATTGAGTCTACATTTTTATGCAGAGTAATGAGTCAAAGGTTTTTTCATTCAAATTCATGATATAAAATTTGCTCTATGTTTTCACCTGAACGTTTTACATTTTTAGCAGATAGTCCATCTCTTATATCATCTTTAGAAAGAACTTCTAAGAGCCTGAGATTTGATAAGATGAGGTATTCTCCATCAGCAACATCTCCACTAGAGATAAAACTAAAATTTTTAGGTTTTTCTCATTTATCTGTCACTTCTATTATATCGTGATGCGTGTTAAATAAATAACAAGAAGCTGATCACACTGTTGAAAATAGAAAGGTTTTTTTATGATATATTCAAATAATACCATGGAGTCATTTGATTTTATCTTGTGAGTTCCCCCAGGTACTTATGAATGAATTTATATTTTCAAGAGCATTTGAAAAGTCCTTGTAGACATTTTTAGGATGCAATTTATCAAGGAGTGAGTCTACAATTTTATGTATAAGCAAATCTGACAGCTTATCATCTTTCGATGAAATAAGCACTACACAATCTAAATCAGTATCGAGATTCACATGTTGTATTTTTATAGTATTTTCTGCTCAAAAATCTAATTTTCGTATATCGGTTTCTAACATGGAGTGATCGAGATAATAATGAAAATAAATATCAAAAATAATAGCCTCCTAAGGTTCTTTGTCAAAGAAAAAGCAAAAAGACGGCTTTTGTTTTGATATTTATAGATTCTCGCTATAATTTTTAAATAATTTTAATCCAATATTAATCATGTTTAAGGTCCAAGAATCCAGACAATTACAATGATCTGTCAGCATTGGGGGAAGTAAAAATGCTGCCCTACCACTTCTGGCTGCAGCATTGCTTATAAAATGAAAAATTCATCTCACAAATGTTCCAGATATTCTCGATATTCACGATTTTATACACTTCTATGAGAGCTTATGAGCTGAAGTATCATTTAAAAATCACGAACTATTTTTAGATACAGCGAATCTTGATGTCTCTGGAATGGATACAAGTAAAATAGCTAGAACCAGAGCATGAATTTATTTTATAGCGTGATTGCTCCATAGATTTTGAAACGCAAGTATTCCCTTTCCTTCATGAGATAAAATCTGAAAAAGACCTATTGATGAGCATATTAATGGCTACAAAGATATGTGATATACATTTTTCGAGCGTGATGATATGCTTCATTTTGAAGGACCATGATTTGATACAGATGTTACAATTACCGCATATTTTGCAGTCACAGCTACAGCAAATCTTATTATGTGATGAGTAGGTCGAAAATGAATTACAACGATTGAGTTAGCAGCTTTTGAGCCACATATCTTCAATTTAGTTGATATGCTTCGTCAAGCAGGAGTTGTAATAGATATTCGCTACGATCATACGATAATTATACACTGAGGTACTACACTTGCATCAGAAATATCTCAGGAAATTATCCCAGATTATTTACAATCTGGAACTTTTATAATTCTTTGAGCATTAGCAAGTGAAAAATATATAGATATTCATAGAGCAAGAATTTCTGACTTAGCATCTTTTCTTTATAAAATACATGAAACAGGTGTAAAAACACAAGATATGTGAAATGACACTTTGAGAGTCTATAGAGCTCATAAACTCAAAGCTGTGAATATTCAAACGAATATATTTCCATGATTTCCTACTGACCTTATGCCACTTTTTAGTGTACTGATGACACAATGTGAATGAACTTCACGGATTCATGAAATTCTGTATGAAGGCAGACTTAATTGGCTTGTAGAATATGAAAGACTTTGAGCAAGTCCAAGAATCATAAATCTCCATGAAGCAAAAATAACCTGACCTACTGCATTAGTATGAAATACCGTCAATAGTTGGGATTTGAGATCATGAGCTGCAATGGTTTTAGCAGGACTTATATCTAGCTGAGAAACTAAAATTGATAACATCTATTGGATTAATAGAGGATATGATGATTTTATATGAAAATTGAAACAACTTTGAGCCAACATAGAAGAACTTACTACTAATACATAAATATGAAGAATATCTGAATAATTTTTATACTCTTTGGAATACTTAATGTAGTTTTTCCTCAAATGATAGCATATTTAATAGGAGCTTTCTTTATACTCATATGAGTAAGTTTATTGCTTACTTGAGCTAAGTTTAGCTCTCAGAAAAAAAACGAAGAACAAGTCGTAAAGTTTGGAAAGTATAAAATATATAGATAATCATAATTTCCATTGTTTCTATTATTGGTACCTTTCTTCCATTTTTTCCTAGTAAACACTGGTTTTTTCGAGACTTTGATTATGTCAGATCTCATTTACTCGTAGTGAATCTCGCACTTTTTATGCTTTCATTTTTTTGAGAGCCTTGATTTTTCTTTATAGTTCTTCAAGCACTATTATTTATAAGTTTTTTGGTTCAATTCTATTTTATATATCCTTTTATAAATTTTTCGCTTACAAAAAAAGATTTTTCAACTAGTTCTGATACACTCTCGGTATTATCCATAAATGTACACCAAAATAATAATAAATATTCTGCTCTTGTAGATCTCATTAAAAAAACAGACTCCGATATAGTTTTTACTATGGAAACAAATAAAATTTGGGAAGAGAATATTTCAGAAATAGAATCTATATACCCGTATACTAAAAAAGTGGCTCTGGAAAATATGTATGGAATGCATGTATATAGCAAAAGAGAACTTCTACTCAGTGAAGTTCTCTTTCTTAAAAGTGACGAAAGACCGACCATGCATCTAAAAATTGAGATGCAAAAAGATAGAGTATTACACTTTTTTTGAGTACATCCACCTCCTCCAAGTCCTACTGAGGCTGATACTTCCAAACCTAAAGACACTGAACTCGCAATTCTTTGAAAAAAAATATCAAAAATCTCTAATGATGTCATTGTGACTTGAGATTTTAATAGTGTTGCTTGGTCTGAGTGAATTAAGAAATTTCAGGCACTCTCTCAACTCAAAGATGGGAGACGATGAAGATGACTTTACCCTAGTTGTCCAGCAAAATTTGGTTCATTTGCTTTTCCTATTGATCTATTATTTCACAGTAAGTGAGTAGAAGTCTCTAAGCTAGAAACACTCGAAAACATTGGATCTGATCACTTACCAATATACTTTGAAATTTGAGTGATACCTACTAAACACTCATAAAAAATTTATCCTTTTTAGATTTCCAGGACTCAGATTGTCTTGGAAGTCTTTTTTGTTCAGCTTGAGTTAATAAACATCACAGTGCTTCTTCTGTAAATATAGTATTTTGCGATCCTTTGAATAGGATTATATATTGAGTCTCGTGATTATCTTTAAGGTATTTTTTTACATTTTTTCATGTTTCTCTCGATGAGAGTCCTGACTTGAGATATCATTGATACTTTTGGATTTCAAGTTCAGGTTTTAAATATTCATACATTTGTGGTCACACAGTGAAAATTGCAGATGCGCTTAATATTTTCTTCGCAAGGCTCTTATGAGCTGATTCGCTTACTGTTCATAGCTCTCTCATATCTCATAATACAAAGATAATTTTATGATTTTCGTATAATTCATCTCTCAATACTTGAGTATTTTCAATCGCTAATTTTGTACTTTCTGGTGCCGCATTGTAAGTTGAATCTATAAATACATTTTGTCATTTATTAAAAATAGTGAATCTTCCTTCTTGAAGTTTAAAATTAAAATTATACTGATTTCTATCAAGATAGATTCATAGAAACTCTGCAATATCAATAGCTAGTTTCGTATAGTGCACATTCTCTTCTCCTATAAGATTAATAGAAAAGTTTTTATCTCTGTAGGTAAAACTCCTCACTATTTCTGACTCAGAGAGTTTTTGAAGTTTCAAATTTAGTTCATCAATATTTCAGAATAATTCAGAATATTCCTCAAGAAGATGTACTTTATCTTGTGAATATTCATCTTGTAGATTTACAAATATCTTATTTTTAGCAGAGAGAAGTAGAAGCCACTTTTCCTCCCAATACTGTTCTATTCATCCAGGATAATTTGCACTATGAACACTATCTAGTTTAGTAAGTATTGCTATATCAGGAACTGCAATTTTCAGAAGTTGCTCCATATCATTTGGAGAATCTATTCCATATTCAGCAACTAAAATATCATATTTTTTAGCTTCAAAAAATGCAATTGTGAGAATTTTAAGGCTTACTCATAATAAATTTTTAATACTTGGAGAATACTCTTCAATTCTAAAAACTGAAAAAACAAGTCAGAGTTCAGAATTATAATTCTTAGGGGAAGTATAAAACTTATATGAGCTTGGTATTTGTTGGAGAACTTGACTCACAAGCATTCGACAACTTGTTTTTCAAACACTTCCTGTAATACCTATTACTTTTATCTCTGTTCTTTTAATATAATGTCGAGCACATAATACCAGAAAGCTATAGATAAACTGTAATCAAAATTGTTTCATATTTATAGAGCGTGATAGATGTAGAAAATTCCAATGTATTTAAGAAATGATTCAAGTTCCATCATATTCAAAACAAGCGTATTGTCATTTTGAAGTGGATGGAATCAAACCTGTTTCTCTCTGAGATCAGCGTCAATGACAAGTTTAATGTCTTTATCAGTATTATGTATTAATGCAAAAGGACTCACACTTCCCGGTTTTAATCATATTTTTTCAAGCATTCTCTCGGGACTTGCAAAGCTCATTTTAGAATCTTCAAAAATAGCTCTAACAATATTTGTATCAAGCTGTTTATAATCTGGAATCACTACCATATAATAGTTATTTCATTTTTTGTTTCGCAAGAGAAGACTCTTCACTCTTACTCCAGGAATATCAACTCATTTCGCATCATCACATGAAAAGACTGCTTCATGTTCATAATTCATATAAGCTATGTTTAGTTGATTCAGGATATCAAAAATTATCTGCTTCATACAATTACTTTAAAAAACATCAATCTCATTTCTCCAAATTTCCTCAACTTGTTCTCTTTTTCGTATTTCTACTATCTCTCAATTTTCTCTCAGCAATAATTCTCCAGATTCGGGAAATGAGTTGTAGTTCTTGATTGCCATACCTGAATTATAGGCTCACACTCAATCAATTACTAAGGTATCTCAAATGAAAGCTTTTTTAAGTTTTCTCGGTTCAAGTATCTCAGCATCGTAGAGCTTTGGAGTGAGTATATCTGAACTTTCACAACAATGACCTACTACGACATATTCTTCGTACTCAGAAGTATCATTAATGATGAATAATGGTTCTTGAACTCAATACATTGCTACTCTCGGCATATCATTCATACCAGAGTTTATTTTTAAAAACTTATACCCCGATGTACCAGTATTTACAATATCCTGAATTTTAGTCACCATACTACAACTATTAATAGTTAGGTACTTCCCAGGTTCCATTTCAAGCTCTATTTTCCTCCCAGATTCTGTATAAAAATCTTCAAATTTTTTTTGTACAGCTTTTCAAATAGCTTGTAAGTCTGCTGATTTTTCATGAGGCATAATTGCCATCTTATGACCACCTCACATATCAAAAGTTGTGACCGATTGAATCTCTCTTATAATATCAAAGCCAAGTTCAGCAGAATCAACCCAACTACTTGGAGTATTTTCACTTCAAATATGAAAATGGAGTTTACAAATAGTTATATTATATTTGCTCGCAATAGTCTTGATTTCATCAATATATTCATGCCAGATTCAAAAACTGGAGCTTGGTCATCCAGTAGATATTTTTGCAAATCATCCAGAACTCACTCACGGGTTTACTCGAATACCACAACTTTGTTGTGGAAAGTTTTTTCAGAAATATTCTAATTGATGTAAACTTGTAGCCACAAAAAAAACTCAGCCCCCTATAAGTGAAACAATATTGTTTCATAATTCTTGACTTGAGATTTGAATTTTATGAGCATCTATTCAGGCAGCTAAAGCTCGAAGTGCTTCAAAGTCACTACTTGCATCTATATAGAGCCCCTCACTTTCAAATATTTTAAGTATAGTTTTATTAGGATTTGCTTTCATGGCGTAGCGAACTTTATGTCAAAAAGCACTTGGAAAAGTCATAAATTCTCTCGCTCTTTCCCGTAGTTCTTTTTCGCTATAAACATACACTGGGGTAATAAAATTGTTATTTATCTCAGAAGTTATTTCTGGAGTAATAAATCGTGGAGTTGGCATAGTAAATGTTATTTTTGTATATTTTTGCAGAATTCTAATGTTTCTGGAGTATTTAATGATAGGTGATTTTTAATACCCTTAAACTCTCCAGAATCATTTTTGGTATCATAGATATAAAACGTTGGCTTATCAAAATGTGTACCTGTGATTTCTCATGGATTCACACAAAGAGTTGTTCAGAATTTTACTTCTGAGGCTATATGATTATGACCTCAAAAACACACGTCAAATTCACCAGATTTAGCTACTATTTCAGCAAGTTCATAATAATGAGTTAAGAAAATATTTCTGCCATCAAGTTCAATCTTTTGGTACATTCCATTTGTTCTCACATGACCTCAAGCTGTATGCCTGAGTAACATTTTCATATTCTTGATCACATTTCCATCATGATTTCAAAATGTAAAATATACTGGTAATTGAAGGCTAAAAATAGCTTCAAACAAAATACTCCTTCCTACATCTCAAAGGCAAATTATTACATCACATTTTTCTTCTTCAATTATTTTTATAGCTTGAATAAGATTATGAGTATTTTCGTGAATGTCTGAAATAACAGCTATTTTCATATTTATATTTTATAAGTTTCCTCCTCCCCTGTCTTTAGATTTTTTATTTTCATAATTCAAGCAGTTTTTTCTTCTACTCAAAAAATAACTATGTGAGAATAATTTGATTTAGAAGCAGCTTGAATCGCTTTTCAAAGTTTTTTGGGACTTAGTCACAACAAAACATTTTTTCCTTGTTTTCTGAGGGTATTTGCAAGAATTTGCATATTTTCAAATAATTCTTCTTCTAAGAGTGGAAAGTAATACTTTTTTGAATGTTCATTTTGTATATCTGAGAGAAGATCATGTCACTCTAAAAATAACTTCATAGTTTCATCACCTGGTGCAAATCATACAGCAGAAATGCCTCATTTTACTCAAAATATATCAGCAAGACCATTATATCTTCCTCCACCAAAAAGTGCTCGAGGATTATCCGTGTTTGTATCAAACATTTCAAAAATCATACCATCGTAATAATCAAAACCACGAATGAGTGAACCTGAAAATTCTATTTCTTCTGCATAGCCAAGATTTCATAGGGTTTCTATTATTTCTTTGAACGCTACAAAACTTTCACTTCAAGATAGTTCTTTAAACGATTTTTGTAGATCAGTGATATTTTTAGCTTCCATGAAGTCTTCAACAGATTGCATATCAATGCTCTCGTTAATTTCAAGGAGCAGTTTTTTAAAATCATCTCGTTTAAGTTTCTCATATTTATCTAAGAGTCTTGTAATAGATTTTTGCTGTTCAATATCTGCTACTCATAAAACCTCGGATAAAAATCCTGATATAAGTTGTCTATGATTAATTTTAAGTTTGTAACTTCAGACTGGTGGATTAAATGCTCGAAGTAGTTCGAGTGAAAGTGTGAGTGCTTCTATATCTGCACGGAGACTTTCTTCTCCAAAAATATCAGCGTTAAGTTGCCAAAATTCTCGATTTCTTCCTTTTTGTGGTTTTTCATTTCTGTAAAAGTTCGCTATAGAAAACCATTTCACAGGTTTTTCTATTTCTTTCCATTTTCGACTTACCATACGTGTTACTGTAGGAGTCATTTCTGGTCGTATTGCAAGTCATGAGAGTTCCCCATTTCTATCTGTGATTTCAGTAAGCTCAGATCAACCAACATCTTCCCCAGATTTTGCCTTCCAAATATCTATAGACTCTACCATTGGTCCTAAATATTCTTCAAATCAGTAACTGAGACAAACTTGTCTCCATGTATCAAAAATGTGTTTTCTCACTTTAAATTCCTCTGGAAACCAATCACTTGTTCATTTTGGTGGAGTATTTGGCAGTTGTTGCATTGCGTATAGTAAGTTCTAAAAATATATTCCCTTAGTATATCTATGATTGGCTTTCTGGAAAAATATTTTTCAAGAGTAAAGTGAGTGGCTGATTTATATTTGTTTTTTTAAGTTTATTAACTCCGTATATTGCTCCATGTTGCAGCATAAATATATTTTTATCAGGACATGTTGAAAAAGAAACAATTATACTTCCCTGAAATTTTTCTACAATATCAAGAGCTGTCTTATTATCTTTATCAAGATAGTAATCAAGAAACACAAGGTAATAATCATCTGGAACTATATCCTCTATTCTTTGCACATAGATTAACTCATAATCAATATATTCAGGTATTGCCTTAATAAGTTGAGGAATTGCGAATGACATATCATCGATGTAGAAAATTTTATATTTTTTCATAGTTTATTATTTAATCATAATTCCGCAGGCATTGTTTCATTTATACTCGTCTCAGGTTTGAGTATATCTCCTATAACTATTAAAATTTTCTTTGTCTTGATACGTACAATACTTTGAAACTTCTACATTTTTTTCTTGTATATTGATT
This sequence comes from Candidatus Gracilibacteria bacterium, assembly GCA_010119145.1. Classification (NCBI taxonomy): domain Bacteria; phylum Candidatus Altimarinota; species Candidatus Altimarinota bacterium. The sequence goes on along the minus strand of JAACSU010000007.1, from coordinate 20,146 downwards.
TGTACAAGTTGCTTGAGAGCAATGTGTCTTATGTCTAAATTATATGTTCAACTCAACTTATTAGTAGATAGAGAATGTGGATATATATCTGAGAATTTTTGAATAAACTCAGGTCATACCTCATAATTTATTCAAGAGATGCATGGTCAAATATATATTTGTAGTAGAGCAGGATTTGTTCAGAATACTTGCTCCATTTTCGTTATGGTTTTCTTAATTATACCGTTCTCGAGGCCTTTCCATCCTGCATGTACCACTCAGATGGATTTCTCAATTGGATCAAACAGGAGTATTGGAATACAATCTGAAGCAAGTGTGATAAGTAAAATATTACTCAAATTTGTGATTGCAGCATCAGCGTAATGTTGTTGACCGAAATTATTCAGAGTAATATGAATTATGGCATCTGAATGTGTTTGATTCAAAATAACTATATTATCTCATTGTATTTTATAATACTGAGAAAGAGCTATCAGGTTTTCTGCAGATTGATTTCTAAATTCTCAATCATATTGAGGACTTCGAAGAAAAAAAGGTTTACAAGATATAAAGTGTCCAATGCTTGAATACTTGCTTAGTAATTTTGAATTTAATAGGGAACTTTTAATTTTCATCTTTTTTTCTATAACTCAGTGCTTCTAAGATATGAGCGAGTAAAATGGTATCTGATTTTTCTAAATCTGCAATAGTTCTTGATAGCTTGAGTATCCTATAATAAGCCCTTGCAGAAAGATTCATAGTTTTTATAGCTCCTGCAAGTACGCCTTCGGACTCAGAGTTTAACACACAGTACAGTTTAATTTCTTTAGTACTCATCTCAGCATTGGAACTTGCCTGGGTTTGAGTAAATCTCAAAGTTTGTATATCACGTGCATCTTGAACTCGAACAGCTATAGTTTCAGAATTTTCTGCACTTGTTCTTTTAGAAGTCTTGAAATCATCAGTTGGGACTTTTGGAACCTCAATAAACATATCTATTCTATCAATCAGTGGACCAGATAATCGAGATCTATAATTCGATATTTGATTTGGAGAACATATGCACTCCTTGTCAGGGTCAGTCATATATCCACAGGGACAAGGATTCATAGCTCAAAGGAGAGAAAATTTTGCAGGATAATTATAACTAGCATTCACCCGAGTGACTGTTATTTCACCATCTTCTAATGGTTGACGTAATACTTCGAGTACTGTTTTAGGGAATTCAAGAATTTCATCTAAGAATAATACTCATTTATGAGCAAGTGAGATTTCTCAAGGACGAGCATTTCTCCCTCACCCTATAATCGAAGTGCTACTTGCTGTATGATGGATTCCTCTAAACGGTCTGCGTGAGATCATTGGGTTATCCTCAGTAAGAAGTCAAGAAACAGAATAAATTTTTGATATTTCTATTGCTTCCTCTATTGAGAGTTTAGGAAGTATTCATGAAAAGCTTTTAGCAAGCATAGTTTTTCCAGATCCTGGAGGTCATTCCATCAATATATTGTGACCTCAAGCTGCAGCAATTTCTAATGCTCTTTTTGCAAATTGTTGACCTATGACTTGAGAAAAATCATGATGATTAAACCTTGAGGAATCTGAATCTAAACTAGCTAAATCAAGTACTTTCTCAGCTATATATGGAACTTCTTTGTTGAGTATTTGGATAAGATCTTGTAAATTATGTACTCAAATAACTTCTATATCTGGAATGATAGATGCTTCTTTCGTATTTGAAGCTGGTACAAAGATTCTTTTAAATCATTTTTCTTTTGCTCAAATGGTAGCAGGTAAAACTCACGAGATCATTCTGAGTCTTCCATCGAGAGATAATTCTCAAAGAAAAATACTATCTTTTACTATTTCATCATTTTCTATATTTCATTGATCAAGCAAAATACCTATCGCAATTGCGAGATCAAAACTCGGTCATGACTTTTTAATATTAGCTGGAGCGAGATTCACTGTAATACGACTGGGTGGAATACGTGCTCAGGATGATTTCAAAGCACTTCTCAGACGTTCTTTACTCTCTTGAACTCATTGATCAGGAAGACCTACTATCGTGAAAGCAGGAAGTCATTGATTAATATCTACTTCAATATCTACTACAGTAGAATCTAGACCATTTACAGTTATTGCGTGAACAAATGATATCATCTCAAATTAAGTTAAGTGCTAATATTACGTATATATCATATAAGTTATTTGAGTATATTAAGTATATACATTATTGCAAGATAATTTATATTTTGAAGTTTTTATTTGATACTTATAATATATGGAATATTTATTAATTATGAGCTATGGCAAAATGGTGAAAATTATGACAAAGATGAAATGTAGACGATAGAAGATGAATATCTATGAGTAAAGGATCACTGTGAGTATGAGGAATTGTAGCTATTCTTGCTATATGATTCTTTGCAGGACCAGAAACGGCTCTTCAGGTATTTAATACTGTTCAAAATAGTGGGATATGACAACAACAAGTACGATCCCCTGATGCAGCGCAATTTGAATGAAGTGATTCATATGAACAGTTTGCATCAACGGTCTTATGATCAAATGATGCCTTTTGGAGTGACTTGCTTGCTCAATGAAGTATTCCCTACCAAAAACCAACGCTGGTTTTATTTCGGGACTACACGAATTCTGCATGTGGTTGAGCAAGTTCAGCAATTTGACCGCACTATTGCCCAACAGATCAAACAATCTATTTAGACGAAACATTCTTTGAAGAACTTACAAAAAGATATTGAGCTGAGGGATGAGATGTGGCGGAAGCCTATGTACTGTCTCATGAAGTTGGACACCATGTTCAAAATATACTATGACTCGAGAAATGAGTGGCTCGAACAAATGAAAACTCTATAAAAACAGAGTTACAAGCTGATTGCTTTGCTTGATTCTGGGCTTGAAGCTTGAAAGACCAGGGTGTATTTGAACCAGGAGAGATAGGAGAAGCAATAGATGCAGCTGAAGCAGTTTGAGATGATAGAATCCAAGAGGCTGCAACTTGAAGAGTTAATCCAGAGTCTTGGACACACGGTTCATCAGATGATAGAAAGAAATGGTTTACAATTTGATATGACACAACTGACTTATCAACTTGTGATACTTTTGCATCATAAGTAAACTCAAAAAAAAGTTAGCATTACTGCTAACTTTTTTTTTGTATAAATGCAACTATTTATATTTTGAATAATCAAACATTTTCATTTCACCATCTATTCTTCTAATAATATCGAGTATTACTGAAACAATAATGATAAGTCCAGCACCAGAGATAATAAGATCGATAGATTGCCCCATAAATTTTCATAGTACATATGGAAGTACGGCAATAGCAGCGAGAAATGAACCACCAAAGAGATTTAGGTGATTAGAAACTTTTTGAAGATACGTTGCTGTTTCTTGACCTGGCCTAATACCTGGTATATACCCACCTCTCTTTTGAATACTTTCTGCTACTGTTTCTGTATTAAATGTAATTGAAACATAGAAGAAAGAAAAAGCGAGAACTAGAGCGAAATATACAGCTATAAAATACCAAGAGGGATTTTGAAAACTAAAGTACTCAACCATGAAATTTCAAACCGTAGATGCAGCACCTCAATTTGAATTTGCCAATACTTGACCAATAATTGAAGGAAATGTAACAATAGAGATTGAGAATATAATAGGTATCATCCCAGCTTGATTTACTTTGATAGGAAAATATGACTTTTCTTCACCACCAGTTTTAGCGTAAATAAGAGGAATTCGTCTATGACCTTCTGTAAACTTTATAATTATATAAATAATTAAGAGAGTAGCTACAAGTAATCATGCAAAAAGTGCATATTGAGAAGCAGCAAAGTATCAAATTATATTTGCTGGAACTGCAGAGAGAACTCAAGCCATAATAATTATAGAAATACCATTAGATATTCCATACTCTGTCATAACTTCACCAAGCCACATAAGGAAAATAGTACCTGCAGTAGCTATAAGCATAGCAGATAGAATTATTTGTGGGTTTGTTACATCAATGATACTTCCGTTAGCAAGAGAGTTCAAAAGAACAATCATACCGTAACTCTGAAGAAATGCGATAGGAAGTGTCAACAGTCGAGTATACTTTGTAATCTTTTTTTGACCTTGTTCTCCTTCTTTTTGAAGATCACCAATTTTTGGAATAATAACTCAAAGGAGTTGAATGATGATTACTGCATTGATATATGGAGAAAGTCCCATAAGAATTACAGAAAAGTTTTCAAGACCTCAACCTAAAAGTGATGAGAAAAATGATAAACCTCTTTGACCTTGAACAAGTGCAGAAATACCTTCAGTATTTACACCTGGAATTGGAATAACAGAGAGAAACTTATAGACTAGCACTAATAAAAGTGTTGCTATAATTTTTTTTCTGAGGTCTTTGATGTTAGCAATACGCTTTATAATATCAAGTATCATGAAAAATATATTAAAAATAAGATTAAAATTATTATAGCTCACAGAATAAAAAAGTCCAAACTAAGTTGGACTATTTTTTATTCTGATTCTACAGTACTCAGATTGAGAGTCCCTCCAGCATTCTTAAATGCTTCTTGAGCTGAGTTAGAGGCTGAATCTACAGTTAATGTAACTTTAGAAGTAAGCTCTCCTGCTCCAAGAAGTTTTACAGGAAGATTCTTTTTAGAAACAATATTATGTTTAATAAGAGTTTCAAGAGTTATATCAGTAACACCTGATTTTGCAATTGTTTCTATTTGAGAAAGATTCACAACATTAAAATGTTTTTTAAATCTTGCATTAGAGAAACCTCTCATTTTAGGCATTCTTCTAAAAAGTGGAGTTTGTCCACCTTCAAACCAATCAGGAACTCATCCACCAGAACGAGAATTTTGACCATTCATCCCTCTTCCAGAGAAAGTACCTTTTCCTGAACCGTTTCATCTCCCAACTCTCTTCGAAGATTTTTTAGAACCTGAATTTGGTGATATTGTATTTGTAGTAAGCATAATCTAATTTTTCTCGTTATATTATTTAAAAGAAGTGAGTGCCTTCAAAGTAGCTTTTGCATTATTTAGGAGATTTGAAGAACCATATCTCTTTGCAAGTATATCAGTATATCAAGCAACTGCAAGTACTTTACGAGCAGAACCACCAGCGATAATACCAGTACCTTTTGTAGCAGGATGAACCATTATTTTAGCTGCTTTAAATTTAGCAGTAATTTCATAAGGAACCGTTCATTCAACAAGTTTTACTTGAATCATGTTCTTTTTAGCATCAGCTATTGCTTTAGCAATCGCGTCAACTACTTCCCAACTTTTCCCTGTTCAAAGTCCAACCTTACCTTTACCATCACCTAAAACCATAACGGCTCTAAATCGTAGTTGTCTTCAACCAGCAGTAACTCTAGTTACTCTGTCTATAGCAAGAAGTTCTTCTTTAAACTCTTTTCTTGGTTTAAAATTATCTCTTCCTCCTTTTGAATTTCTTTTTCCATCAAGTGCCATAAATGCAAAAATGTAATATAATTAAAATTGTAATCCAGATTCTCGTGCAGCATCAGCAAGAGCCTTTACTCTACCGTGATATCGAAATCCACCTCTATCAAACACTACGTTTTTTATTTTCATCTCTTGTGCCTTTTTACCAATATCTTGTCCAACTTGGATAGCAAGTTCAGTTTTTGAAGCTTTAGAATCAATTTTTAGATCTGAGCTAGAAGCAAGAGTTTTACCTGTAACATCATCAATAATTTGAGCATATATATGAGTAGTTGTCCGAAATATACTCAGTCTTGGTCTTTCTGATGTACCTGAAATCAAAGAACGAACTCTTGCTTTTCTTCGTAGTCTATTTTGTAGTTTTTGTAACATACCGTAGTACTTATTAAATAATTATTATTTTTATTTAGAACCTGTTTTACCAGCTTTTCTTCGTATTTGTTCTCCTTGATATTTAATACCTTTTCCTTTATATGGTTCTGGCTTCTTTTGAGATTTTACTTTAGAGGCAAATTGACCAACTTTTTGTTTATCAATACCACTAACGTGAATAACATTCTTCAGTTTATCGTCTGGAGTGACTGTTAGTTCAGGAGCAATTTCTAATTCTACTTTATGAGAAAACCCAATTGATAGAATAAGCTTTTGACCTTGAACTTCAAATTTGTACCCTACACCATTTATTTCTAAAGACTTTTTATACCCTACTGATACACCTTCTACCATATTAGAAATAACAGATCTAGTTGTCCCCCATAATGCTTTGGCATCATCTCATACAGGAGTAACAATTACTTTTCCTTCCTCTATTTTCACAGAAACTTGTGGAGAGTGAGTAAATGTAAGACTTCCTTTTTCACCCTTCACTTCAATATTTCTTCCATTTATTTTTACCTCTACCTTTTCTGGTATAGTAACTGGAAGTTTTCCTATTCTAGACATAATAATTGTTTTGTAAGTAAATTACGATCAAGCGTGAGCTTGTCTGCATTTTTTGAAATTAGTACACTTCACAAAGAAGTTCTCCTCAAACATTTAGAGTTCGAGCTTCATATCCAGTTACGACTCCTTTTGGAGTAGAAACTATATATATACCTTTTCCATTTCTAGATTTTTTGATATCTTTTGATCCAAGGTAAATTCTTTGACCTGGTCGAGAAATTCTTCTAAAATTTGGCACAACTAAAGTTTTTCTGACATTATTCAAATGTACAAGAAGCTCTTTTTTTGCTCATTCTAACTCAACTACTTCGTAGTCAGTTATGTATTTATTTTTCTTTAAGATTTTAAGGATGTCTTGTTTAATCTTAGAATATGGTACTGTCATATCTTCTTTTCGTGCAAGATATGCATTTCTTATTCTTGTGAGTAAATCTCCAATCGGATCCATTATCATATAACCAATAATTATGAAACTAAAACGTGTGTATTATATTTATTTTACCAACTTGATTTTCGAACTCCTGGAAGTTCACCTGCGTTTGCTTTTTCTCTAAAACAAATTCTACATAAATCGAAGTTACCTAGGTATCCTCTTGTTCTCCCACATACACTACAAGTATTAAATACTTTTGTAGCATTCGTAGGTTTTCTTCCATCAGCTATTGCTTGAAGGAATTTCTTTTTCAGTTTTTGAGATTTTGCAATCTTTGATTTTCTAGCCACTTGTATTGTTTTTAAAAAAGTATTGTATTACTTCGCAAATGGGAATCCCATTTGTGAGAGAAGCTCTTTTCCAGCTTCTTTAGATTTAGCTGTAGTCTTTACAGTAATTTGTATACCGTGGTTTTTTACAACATCATCTTGTGGTACTTCTGGAAAAATTGTATGTTCTCGTATACCAAAGTTATAATTCCCCTCTTTATCAAACGACTTTGGACTTACTCAACGGAAATCACGTACTCTTGGTAAAACTACATTTATAAGTTTATCAAGAAAAGTGTACATTGCATCGCCTCGAAGTGTTACTGTTAAACCAACTGGCATTCCAGCTCTTAGTTTAAAGTTTGATATTGCTTTTTTAGCATGTTTCACAATAGGAGCTTGACCAGCTATAAGAGCTAAATGTTCTTGAAGAACACTGTAGTCTTTATTTCCAGTTCTAATATATGTACCAATACCCATATTAAGAACAACTTTTTCAAGTTTTGGAACCTCCATTATATTTTCGCATTTAAGAGATTCTTTTAATTTTGGAACAATCTCTTTAGTGTATGTTTCTTTTAAAGTCATCTGACAGGAAGTTATTATTTAATAATACAATCTTTTGGATCTTTGTTGTTTGTTTTTGCTGCTATTTTAGAAAATCTGAATTTTTTTTGAACTCCTTTTTCTTCTATCATTACGTATCCTACTCTTGTAGGTTTTTTTGTAATTGGACATTCTAGCATAACGTTAGAAGCATCGATTGCTTTTTCCATTTTCATTATTTGCCCAGCTGTAGTTCCTTGTTTTTTTATATGTTTTGTTGCAATATTCACTCATTCTACGATTACCTTTCCAGTAACTGGGAAAACTTTTAATACTTTTCCTGTTTTTCCTTTATTTTTTCGTGTTCCTGATATAACAACAACGTTGTCTCATGATCGAATTTTCATACTATCCCAATTAAATAAAAATAATTATAATACTTCTGGTGCAAGAGATACTATTTTATTGTATCCTTTCGCTTTTAATTCACGTGCAACTGGACCGAATATACGAGTTGCTCTTGGATTTCCATCATCTCAAATAATAACACAAGCGTTATCATCAAATCGAACATAACTTCCATCTGGTCTTTTAATTTCTTTTGCTGTTCTTACAACTACTGCTTTAACAACTTTTTTCTTTTTGATTGTACCGTCTGGTGCAGCTTTTTTTACTGAACATACAATGATATCACCGATAGAAGCATATCTTCTATGAGATCCTCAGAGTACTTTTATACAAAGAACTTCTTTTGCTCCAGAGTTATCTGTTACAACGAGTCTTGATTCTGTTTGTATCATAATAATTTAACTTTAATTTTTGAAAATATTTATACACTTGTTGCTACCGTCCATCTCTTTAGTCGAGATAGTGGTCGTGACTCTTGAATAGTTACAGTATCACCTACTTGACTTGCGTTTGCTTCGTCGTGTGCGTAGAATCTTTTTGTAACTTTGTATTTTTTGTGGTACTTAGGATGAGTTTTAAAAGTATCAACTGACACAACTATTGTCTTATCCATTTTATTACTAACCACAGTTCCTGTTATCGTTCTCATAGGTATTACCAATTTTATCTATAAAATACTCACTATACTTTTCCTTGAAGTGTCATGACACTTGCTACATATCTTCTTAGAGGTTTAATAAGATGAGTTTGTTTTTGTTCTCCTACAACATTTTTCATCTTCATTACATAAAGGTTTTTTTGAGCAGTATGGAGTTCCTCTTTCAGTTTATCAGCTGAGAGTTTATTCAGAGCATCTTTTGATTTTAAATTCAAATCTTTTAATTCTTTCATTTTTTGAAGTTGAGTATTAATCTAGTATAATTTTAGTCTTGACTGGCAGTTTATATGAAGCCAGCGTAAAAGCTTCTCGTGCAATTTCTGGAGTAACACCTGTCATTTCAAACAAGATTCTACCAGGTTTTACAGGAGCTCTATACATTTCTACAGATCATTTCCCTCATCCCATCGGAACTTCAAGTGGTTTAGCTGTATATGCTTTATCAGGGAAGATTCTGATCCAAATCTTTCCACCTCTTTTTACATATCGAACCATAGCTCTACGAGCAGATTCTATTTGTCTTGAAGTGATGTACCCTCGAGTCGTTGCCTTCATAGCAAATTCTCCGAAAGCAATTTCAGCACCTCGACTTGCTGACCCTTTTAGTCTCCCTCGGTGAGGTTTTCTATATTTAGTTTTTCTTGGCTGCAACATTGTAAGCTTGAGTTAGTATATAAATATTTTTTATGAGTCAAGTTTTTTTGACTTTTTGTAAATGTCTCCCTTATATATCCAAACCTTGAGACCAATGGTTCCATATACTGTCTCAGCTCGCATTGTTGAATAATCAATATTTGATCTGATAGTTTGAGTTGGTATATTTCATTCTTTAAAGGTTTCTTTACGAGCAATTTCAGCACCGTTCAATCTTCAACCTACTTTAACCTTGATACCTTGAGCTCCTTTTTCCATAGCTTTTTGAATAGCTTGTTTGATAGCTCTTTTATATGGCATTCTTTTTTCAACTTGATTTGCGATAGAAAATGCTACTATTTTTGCATTTACATCAGGCTGCTTAATTTCTTTTACATTGATGATAAATTTTCCACCAATTTTATTTTGAAGTTTTGTTTTTATGTTTTCAACGTTTTCTCCAGTTTTTCAAAGAATAAGTGAAGCTTTTGCTGTAAATATATCAACGATAACATTTTCTTGATCTCTTGATATAAGAATATCACCTATTGGAATTCATGTAAGTTCTCTTGCAAGAAGTTCTCTTGTTTTGATATCTTGTCCAAGTGACTCTTTATAGTTTTTAGTATCACCATACCATGATGATTTCCAGTTAACGATATATGGGAGTCTAAATGCTATTGGGCTGACTTTATGTCACATAGTGTATAAATTATAGTTTATAAATCTTTATAGAGGTCTAGGAGTAATTCCCGGGTAACTCTCTGCTATTATTTCTAGTAACTACTTAACTTGAAGTTCTAATCTAATATTTGAAGTTCTTTTCAAAATTGGATGCATTCTTCCTCTAGAAACTGGTCTTCCTCTCTTATATACAATACCTTTTGTAATAACAAGAGTATTGAGGTAAAGATCAGCACTATTTTGATTATCATTATGTTGTGCATTATGTACAGCAGAATGAACAACTTTATAGAGGATATCAGCTCCTTTTTTAGGGGCAAATTTCAAGAATTTTAGTGCTTCTTCTGCATTCATTCCTCTGATAATCTCTGCTACTACAGCAAGTTTCTTAGGAGAAATACGAATATTTTGTGCAAGTGCTTTCATGATGAAATTGTATCGGTAAGTAAAAATTATTTTCTGTTTCCAGCGTGTCCTCTGAATGTTCTTGTGTGAGAGAATTCACCAAGTTTATGACCAACCATATCTTCAGTTACGAAAACTGGAGTATGTGCTCTACCATTATGAACCCCAAAAGTGTGACCCACAAATTCTGGAATTACTGTACAGTTACGAGCCCATGTTTTAATCACGGTCTTTTTTCCTGATTCGTTCAATTTTTCAACCTTTTGTACGAGTCTATCGTATATATAAGGTCATTTTTTTAGACTTCTTGTCATAAAGTGATATCTATTAAATTAAAAGTAATTACATCATTAGTTTTCCTTTTCGAGTTTTTAGAATCCAACGACCAGTTGTTTTCTTTCGACTTCGAGTTTTCTTCCCAAGAGCCACCATACCCCAAGGAGTTTTAGGAGCCTTCATACCGATAGGAGATCGACCTTCTCAACCACCATGTGGATGATCAACTGGATTCATAGCCTTACCTCGAACAGTAGGTCTCTTTCACATCCATCTACTTCGTCCAGCTTTACCAATAACCACTTGATTATGATCAGGGTTAGAAACTTGTCCAACAGTAGCAAAACATTTTTTATGTACGAGTCTAATTTCTCCTGAAGGCATTTTAACTTGAGTGTATTCCCCTTCTTGTGAATTGATAGTACCATAGGTACCTGCTGATCTAATGGATGATGCACCTTGACCTACAATGAGCTCAAGATTGAATACCTTGATACCAACTGGGATATTTCAGATTTCCATTCTATTTCCATCAGTAAGTTGAGCTGAATCATTAGTAATGATTGAATCACCTACTTTAATAGTATTATGAGCAAGGATATATCTTCTTTCACCATCAGCATAACAAATAAGAGCAATAAATCCAGATCTATATGGATCATATTCAACCGTTTCTACTTTCGCAGGAATAGTTTTCTTATCTGTCATAAAGAAGTCTACAAGTCTATATTTCTTAGCATGTCCACTCCCTTTATGTCTAATAGTGATTCGTCAAGTATTATTTCTCCCGGCACTTCTCTTGAGTGAAGTCGTAAGAGCTTTATTTGGAGTACTTACCGTAAGGTCTGAATAGTCGATTCCCGTCATTCATCTTCGACCCGGAGTAGTTGGTTTGAATTTCTTAAGTCCCATTGGTATAAAGTTTAAATATAAGTTGTTCTCTCAAATAAAATTACTTGAGTATAGTTACATCAATAACATCTTTTGCATTTTTCAAAGTAACGTATGCTTTTTTAGCACTTCTTTTTCGTAATTGCATTGTTCGTTTTTTTCCAAACTTGAATTTTTCTCTCGTGTTTAGAATATTTACGCTTGCAACATCTACTCCATAGAGTTCTTTAATTGCTTTCTTTACATCAATCTTTGTAGCAGAAGGAGCAATTTCAAATGCGTATCTTGATTGACCTCCAAGATTTTGGTTTGAAGTCTTTTCTGTAACGATTGGTTTTTGTAATATGGTATACAGTCTCATAATAGAGGAGTAAATTAATAGAGTAGTAAATTATGCAGCAAGTTCGTTTAATTGTTTCACTGCGTCTTCAGGAAGAATAAGTGTCTCATATTTGAGAAGATCTGCTATATTTAAGTATGAAGCATGTATAGTTTTGATTGTCTTCAGATTAGCTGATGATTTTTCAACATTAACATTTCTAGAAGCAAGAGCTATAAGAGCAGTCTTTCCAAGTGGAAGAGATTTCATAACAGCATCCATTGCTTGAGTCTTCACTTCTTTCATATCAAGAGTCTTCACGACTATGAGAGCATTGTTTTGCACTTTTGCAGAAAGGAGACAGAAGAGAGCTCTTTGTCTTTCTTTTTTATTCATACCAAGTGTAAAGTTTCGGTTGTTTCTTGGACCAAATACGATTCAACCACCTTTTCTTATAGGAGATCGGTTTGCACCAGCTCGAGCGTTACCTGTACCTTTTTGTCTGAATATTTTTCGAGTAGAACCTCTTCGTTCTCATCGAGTCTTAGTATGAGCAATCGCAACTCGTGCATTTGCTAATTGTAAAACCAAAGCTCTATGTACTAAGCCTTCGTTTAACTCTAAACCAAAAACTTTTTCATTAAGTTTCACTGATCCAGATTCTTTTCATGTTTGATCGTATACTTTTGTTTCCATGTTTTCTTGATCTGCTTAGTATTAAAGATAGATATTTACAAGTGAATTTCTTGCACCTGGAACTGGTCCTCGAACTGCGATGATTCCAGCTTGTTTATTAATAATTTCTAGTTTCACGTCTCGGAGAGTTACTGTATCAACCCCGTAATGACCATGCATCTTCTTTCCTTTATGTGTTCGTACTGGCTTTCTGTTTCAGATTGAACCAAGTGCTCTATGAAACTTAGAACCATGACTTCCTGGACCCCCAGAAAAATTATGTCTCTTCATTGCACCTGAGAACCCGTGTCCTTTTGAGATAGAAGTTATAGTAACAACCTCAACTCAGTCTAAGTCATCAAACCCAACTTCGCTTCCAATTTCTTTTACCCCCTCATTTGATTGCTCAATTGGGAATTCTTTAATTATTGAGAAGCTTTTAGCATTGAGTCCTTTTTTATCAGAAGCAAGTTCTGCTTTTTCTTTTTTAACTATACCAACAATTACAGCAGAATATCCGTCTTTTTCAGCCGTTTTGTATCCTACTACTTGCATTTGTGGTACCTCTAGAAGAGTAACAGGTATAAATCTATCATCCTTTATTACTCGTGTCATCTCGATTTTTCGAGCTAGCAATCCAGCCATGTGTCGTATTTTTTATAAAAATAAAGCCAGAGGTTAAACTGATTCTTTTTGTTTACTGTAAGCAAAAGAGTAGTATTTAACATTCACTGTTTTTCCCCGTTTTTCTGATGGGAATTTCGTAAAGCTCCGGTATTGTATGAAATACTCATACATTGTCAAAAGTTTTTTTTACAGTTTTTATATAAAACTTATATATCAAAAACACATAAAGTACAAGAATAGAAAAACCTTGCTTTTTACGTGAGGCTGCTTATTATCAAATCCATATATTTATATTATAGTATGTGTCACAATGACTGAAAAATTAAAGCAATTAGAAAGTGATTTTAAGAAGTCACTTACATCAGTTCAAACTCAAGACGAATTAAAAGCTCTTGAATCTGAGTATCTTGGGAAAAAATGAAAACTTAAATCAATACTTGCCTGAGTAAAAGATCTCAGTATAGATGATAAAAAAACTATTTGAGTGACAGCCAATACTCTTAAAAACGAGTTCGCAGATTTACTAACTCAAAAGGGTTTAGATATAGAAAATGCGTATTTTTCTCATATAGAAGAAAAAGAAGCGCTTGATGTATCAATAGGATTTGAATCAGAAAATCTCGGTCATAAGCATCCTATTTCCCATGCAACTGAACTGTTAGAAGATATATTCATTTCACTTTGATTCAAAATAGAGGATGGGCCTCAAATCGAAGATGAGAAACACAACTTTGACATGCTCAACATCCCTGATAATCACCCAGCAAGAGATGTTTGGGATACTTTCTGGATAACTGATACCATCAATAAACATAAAAAAGCCTGAGAGAAATATTTACTACGTACCCACACATCTCCTGTTCAAGTGAGAACTATGCTTAAGGGTGAGCTTCCGATTAAAATCATCGTTCCTGGGAGAGTATTTCGGTATGAACAAGAAGATGCACGTCATACCTCAAACTTTTATCAACTTGAGTGACTGGTCGTTGGTGAAGGAGTAACATTTGGAGATCTCAAATGGACACTTGATACCGTTATGAAACAACTACTCTGAGAAAAAACAGAACTCAGGTTTAGACCTAGTATTTTCCCATTTACTGAACCGAGTGCTGAAGTAGATGTCAGTTGTCAAATATGTTCAGGAACTGGTAATAAATCAGCTAAAAAATGTTCTATGTGTTCGGGCACTGGTTGGGTTGAATTACTCGGAGCATGAATGGTACATCCAACAGTTCTGGAAGGGTGTGGAATAGATCCTATGAAATACTCATGATTCGCATTCGGGATGTGAATTGATAGAATCGCAGCACAGAGATACGGAGTATCAAGCTCTAGAATGTTCTATCAAAGCAAGCTCAAGTTAAACGAACAGTTCTAATACGGACATCTTTTAATTAATATTTTTTCCTAAAAATGAATAAAAAAATTATTGCTCTTTTTGTAAGTCTTATGGTATTTACAGCTTGTAATTCCAATGTCACTGATACAGAAGTTAAAATTTCAGAAGACTTAAAAACTGGGAGTGACACACAAGATATGCAAGAAAATATTGATGACTCAAATGCAGAAATAGAAGCCTCAATTATTTCTCCTGATACTGAATCTCCAATGAAAGAAATTATGCGTAATAATGATTCTGAACTTGAATCCATTGAAATATCTGAGTAATAATAAAAATTGCAAAATAAAAGAACAGAATTAATTCTGTTCTTTTTTATAAAAATAACACATTTCTCCTCCATTATAAAGTTTACGTTTTTTATATTTTGTATTACTGTAGGTTTCAAAATCAGTATGAGCTGTGATAATTCATCCTTTTAAATTTGAGTTTTTCTTTAATAGTTCAGAGATATCTTCATGTATTTTTGGAACATTTGCATCTTCTAAACGTAGACCATATGGAGGATTTGAAACCAACCATCATTGTAGTTCTCGCCTTAAGTAGGTCACATAATCCTGTGTTCAAAAATTAATGTTTTTATCCACACCAGCAAACTTCGCGTTTCTCTTCGCAAGCTCTATAATATCATGACGTATATCTGTTGAATAGATTTTGTATTCTCATTCAAATTCTTTCGTTTTTGCTAATTTTATTTCTTGTTCTAATAAATTTTCTTGAATCCAAGACCATTTTTCAAAAGCAAAATGTCGCTTCATTCAAGGAGCCATATTTCTAGCAATCATTGCTGCTTCAATCGCAATAGTTCCTGAACCACAAAATATATCATAGAGAGGTTCTCTAAACTTCCATCCAGATAAAATAACGAGCCCTGCTGCAATATTTTCCTTGAGTGGAGCATCTCAGGTCATCTCTCTGTACCCTCTCTTATGGAGTCAAATTCCTGAAGTATTAAGTAAGATTCTGAGAGTATTATTTTCCATGAGAATACGTATTTCTATTTTTCCAAGTCTATCGTCTTCGTCAAGATATTTTTCTCATACTATTTTTTTAGCGATAGCTTTTTTTGCAAGTGCTTGAAGTGTAGAAGTTGCTCAGAGATCTGACTTTATTGACGTAGCCTTAATCATAACAGCAAAACCTCTTGGAATATATTTCTTCCAATCTTGCGCAAATACTATATCAAAATAGGTATCAAAATCTGTTAATTGACTCTCAGTATCTAAAACATAATACAAGATATTTCAAAAACGTGACCAGATATTCATTCGAGCCATCATTTCAATTTCTCCATTGAAATAAATTGCCTTGTCTTGTACCTCAGTGATAGTTCAGCCTTGTTTATTTACTTCGTGTTTGGTTAATGACTCAAGTCACAGTGAAGTAGTAAGTAAAAAATTATGCATGTTTTGAGTTAATATTTATAGTGTGGAGTATACACGTGAAAATTATTATTGAAAGTTTAGGTTTGATTTTAAAAATTGATTTCTGTTCATAAAATCAGATAATAAAACATTATCATTTTAATCAAAATCCTTATGACAAACTACGTATGAGTCTTTAAGATGAAAGCAACAAAATGAAATGCTTGAAAAATAGCGGAAATTTTGAAACAAGTTCCAGCTCTAAATATGCCTTGATGTATAAAGTACAATATGGCAATACATTGAGATTATATTTGTGGATATGAGGAATGGAAAAATAAAGAAGCTCATACACAAAGTATGCAAATTCCTGAAGTTAAAGCTTTGGTTTCACAAGCATTTCCTTATATGGATTGAATGCCTGAAATGTTGTTTGAATGAGAGAATATTATCTAAATAATTTTTATACCCAATGTAATGTATAGTAAAACCAATTATACTTTTAATAATATTTGATGCGTAAATATTCTATCTCTATTCTGCTATGATTTCTAATAGTATTTATAATTTCCTGCACAAGGGTTTTGCCAGATAATTCTGGTGCATTAACTCGCTCTTGAAGTGAACTTGTCATTATAAAAAGTAACGAAATAGAAAATCTTAAGCCACACAAAAATATCACTCGTACATCAAATCAAGAAGATAATGATTATCTCAACTATATTGCTGATGGACGTGACTTTACATTTGAAAACATTTTATCTCAAGCCCCTCTCTATACTCGCTATCAAATCAGTTATATAAGTGAAGGACGTTCTATATCTGGTATAATGAATATACCAAAGAATATTGAGAATGCCCCTTTGATTATTCTTAATCATTGATATATAGATACCAGTATTTATACCCTATGAAGAGGTTTAAAAAGAGAACAAGACTATTTTGCAAGTAACTGATTTGCAGTAATTCATAGTGATTATAGAAATCATGGCTTTTCTGATACTGATCAAAGTCTTTCAAGTACATGAATGATTCTCAGAATTAAAAAATATGGTACAGATGTTATTAATGCTATATTGGCTGTACAAAAATCTCAGGAGGATTGAGAAGAAATATTAGCCACTATAGATACTCAATCTATTTGAATGCTTTGACACTCTATGGGTGGCTGAGTAACAATGTATAGTTTAGTGGCTGCTCCTGAACTTATTGATGCAGCAATATTATATGCCCCAGTTCACAGTAATGAATACTACAATTATCAGAGATGGAGTAGTAGCAGGTTAAATTCTCGAGAAAAAGAAAAACTAACAAATGATATCTGAAATCTACAAAATCCTGATACTTTTGCAAGTATATCTCCACAGTGATATTTTAAAAATGTACAGGCTCCTGTTCAGATATATTTTTGATCACAAGACGAGAGTTGCCCTGTAAGTTGGGGAAAAGAAATTAAAGAAAGCTTTAACAATGTAGATAAACAAGTAGATCTTGTTATTTATGAAGGAGAAAGACATGAATTTGTACCCCAATGGACAGAATTTATGGAATGAAGTACGGCCTTTTTTAAAAAAAATTTGAATAATAAAAAAGACTGAAAATAAATCCAGATTTAATAGACACTTATTCAGCTAAAGATTTAAATAGCTGTGTAGTCAGAAGAGATTTACTTTCTGAAAAAAAATTTCTTACTCAGAAATGAGAAATCATTCCCCTAAAAGAGCTCCTCACAGAATCAGAGCTGCTATAATATTATTATTCTTACAATATTTTAATATAGTATAGAAGATTATTCACTAATAAAAATTATGAAAGAATTTGAAGTTATTATCATATGAGGAAGCTTTGCAGGTAGCTCAGCAGCCTTAACCTTATGACGTTCCATCAGAAAAACACTCATAATTGACGCAGGAAAACCTGCTAATAGATTTGCAGTAAAAGCACATAATCTAATAAGCCATGATCATAAAAAACCAGAAGAAATACTTCAGGATTGTAAGGCTGATCTTGAAAAATATACATGTGTTTCAAGAGTTACTGATACCGTATCACAGATAGAAAAAATAGACTGAGAAAAAAAAGGTTTCCAAGTTTTTACGACATCTTGAAAAAAATATACAACTCAAAAAATCATGTTTACAACTGGACTCCTAGATTTACTCCCACCAATTCCTTGATTTGCTGAATGCTGGGGAAAAAGTGTCATTCATTGCCCTTATTGTGATTGATACGAACATAGAGATTGTAAGACTGCTCTAATTGCAGACGGAGAATTAGCTTTGGAAATGATCCCACTTATCTCTAGCTGGACTAAAAATCTTACCCTCATTACAAACTGAACATCGAGTCTGAAAGATTCTAAAATCTTTACTATTGAAAACCATAATATTCCAGTCATAGAAAAGAAAATTATAGAAATTGAACACCAAGATGGAATAGTTCAAAAACTAATTTTTGAGGACTGAAAAAGTAAAAGATTTTCATTCATTTATGCTCGACCACCTCATTCCCTTCATGATACTTTAGCTTCAGATATTGAATGTAAAATAACGAGTGAAGGAAGAATTTATATTGATGAAAATCATAAAACTTCTGTAGAAGGAATTTACGCAGCAGGAGATAATTCATACAGTGGTAGAAGTCTAGCGCAAGCAATAGCAAATGGATCAAGTGCTGCGATGTCAGTAAATGGAGATTTACTGAAAGAAGAATATGAAGAAAGAATTTCAAAAAAGAAATAAATAATTATAATATTAATAATATATATATTATGTTATTCATATGAAAGATACTGCAATACTTATCTGAGTCCATATTCACTCTGATATAGATACTGTTTGGGAAGCCTATATTCTCCCAGAACATATAACACAATGGAATCATGCGAATGAAGAATGGCATTGTTCTAAAGCTAGTAACGATTTTCAGGATTGATGAGAGTTTCACTATATTATGGCAGCAAAAGACGAATCCGTAGAATTTGATTTTTGTGGAACATACACTGAAATCATTCCTAAAAAACTCATATCATATACCATGTGAGATGGAAGAAAGGCAGAAGTGGAATTTCAGTCAGAGAGTCACTGTGTTAATGTCTTAATTGAATTTGAAATAGAAGAAGAAAATACTGCTGAGTTACAACAACAATGATGGCAAGCAATTTTGAATAATTTCAAAGATTATGTCGAAGATCTTTAGATTTTATCATAATCGACATAGTTCTTATTAAAATAAAGACATAAAAAAACTATCTTATTTCTAAGATAGTTTTTAATTTTTTATAATATGGTGGGTTATGTAGGACTCGAACCTACGACCCTCTGCTTGTAAGGCAGATGCTCTCGCCATCTGAGCTAATAACCCATTTTTGTAATCCAAGGGAAGAATAATGGTACACGAGACAGGGCTCGAACCTGTGACCTTCGCCTTAGAAGGGCGCTGCTCTTCCAACTGAGCTACTCGTGCATAGAGATTTTCTCAAGCACCACAGTGTAAAAACAATATTTTCAAAATTTAATATCAATGTCTTGGCAGCTACCTACTCTCACACATCTACGAGATGCACTACCATCGGCACAAGTTGACTTAACTGCTGTGTTCGAAATGGGAACAGGTGTACCCCAACCGTTATAACCACCAAGACATTAACATCAAATTTTCTAAGAGCGTGTTTTTTTGTCAATAATCTGACCTGTCAAAGTTAACTAAAAGAGAAACAATAATAAATACTAGTAAAAAAATATTAAAATCCATTCGTCCGATTAGTATTGCTCAGCTGAGTGTATCGCTACACTTACACTTACAACCTATCAACCATGTAGTCTCCATGGGGACTTATTAGCTCAAGGCTAGAGGAATCTAATCTTGAAGTAGGCTTCCCACTTAGATGCTTTCAGTGGTTATCCCTTCCGAACTTAGCTACTCGGCAGTGCCATTAGACATGACAACCGATACACCAGAGGTTCGTCCACTCCGGTCCTCTCGTACTAGGAGCAGATCTTCTCAAATTCCTAAACGCCTACAGCAGATAGGGGCCAAACTGTCTCACGACGTTCTGAACCCAGCTCGCGTACCGCTTTAAATGGCGAACAGCCATACCCTTGGGACCTTCTCCAGCCCCAGGATGCGACGAGC
>JAACSU010000006.1:3366-10468 GCA_010119145.1 Candidatus Gracilibacteria bacterium | reverse complement strand
TTGTCAATTTGCCAGATAGCAGCAATGATTCTATCTGGAAGGCTTATGTTTTTCGGGCCGGTTTTAAGGAACTTTTGAATAATTTTGTTAATATTTATCCGAAAGAGATTGTTTTTTTAAGATCGTTTACACCAACTAACCATACCATTGAAGCGCCTTATGTAAGTCCGAACAAACTAAAAACATTAGCAAAAGAAAATATAGTTTTTGTTTATAAGGAAGACCTTAAAACCGTGGTTTTGGTTAAATAAATAATATAATTTTGTGCCTGGACACCCTTAGGGTGTCCAATTCTATTTATAAAGTAATTCTTATCTCTCCTTTTGTATACTGACGCAAAAGCATTGAGATTAAAGTCTGATATGGCAAATTATTCTCGGCCGCTTTGACTTTAAGCTTTTGAATATCGCGCTCCGAAAGACGGATATTAATATTTTTGGTTTTTTGAAGAGTATTCTTGGCCGCCTCTCTAGCTCTTTTTATCTCCTCTTTTAAATTAGCTACCGATTTATATTTACCAGCCTCCACGTCTCTTAATATCTGTAATTCTTCCTTATCAAGTTTATAATCTTTCATGTCTAAATTATAGACAATATTTATGACAAATAATATGAAATGTCAATATGTGTAAAATAGCCTCGTCACCCTACGGGTGGAAAACTTATTTTAGATATTCTTTTATCGGCGAAGGATTTCATATCCAGATAAAAACTCCTTTTACCAGTTAATTTCTGTATTGTTTCCTGGCCTCTTTCATAAAGTTTTTTTATTATTCTTGGATCTTTTATATAAGGTTGCATAATTTGGTAAAGTAACGGATGAATAAGACCCGGCAAATTAATAATATCGTCAAATGGTATAAATAGAGTGTTTGGACTTTTTATTTGAGCTTTTTTTTCTATTTGGATTTCGTAAATTTTGAAAATAGGAGGAAATAGTCCTAACTTCATAAAATAATCAGTCGTATCGATATTTTGTAATACTTCTCCTTCCCTGGTAAGTTCTTTTACAATCTTAAGTTTTACCTGACCGAAGATCTTGACTATTAAACGGCAAGCGATGTCTTCCGCAGTTTTGTCACCTTCTTTTGGATTAACAAATCCATGAGGAATAGCCCAAACCCCTTTTATGGGACTAGTGCTGATTTGTTTAACTAAAATTTTATTGTTTCTTATAACAATAGCGCCTCCCATCGGTCTATTAATAATTTCATAAATAGCTTTCATGCCTTTTTTTCTTATTTGAGAGTATAAAATATCTGCTAAAAGAAAATTCTCTTCATAAAACGATTTAATGGGAGCGAAAGAGGCAGAAAGTAAAAATCTATCTGTTTCGACAGGATTTAAATCCAATGCTTTGGCTATTTCGATAATTATATTCCTTTTGGGAGGACTGCGAAGATTATTCTCGATTTTAGACAGGTAAGTATTATCAATAGAAACTACTTCTGTTAACTTTTTCAGAGTGACGCCGGATTTTAAACGATATTGTCTTAATAAAGCTCCAAATTCCATAAGTTGCCAATTTGTCAACTATTTTACCAAATAGATTCTCTTTATGCAAGAATCTATATAATCGGTTTTAATTATGGAGAATCATTTTGTCGAAAGTCGAAAAACGAACAATTCACGTCCGTTGCTTAAAATCGCCTTTGGTTTTTTAGGCATACCCGCGGGAACATTAGGTAAAGTAGCCATAGACGCATTGACAATCCATAAACTAAGCCCCGCAACAGAGATAGCAATACCTCTTAGTTTCGTTGCAATTTTTACAGCTTTAGCACTATCATATATAGGTCTATATATAGATGCGAAGGCTGTATCTAGTTCAAGCCCAAAAAAAATATATCCAAAAAGAAAAATCAAAAATTAATTTAAAACCATCGTGGAGTTTTTTTCAAATATTTTTTGTAATCTTTTCCAAACTTTTTTTTCAAAGTCGGTTCTTCGTAAAGAGTGATAAATAGGTGGAAAAATCCAGCCAAGAGAAACAAATAAGTTAATAACATAAGATGGCCGAAAAAGAAAAAATATCCTAATAAAATAACTAGGACGCTGATATACATCGGATTTCTCGTGTATTGATATAAGCCTTTAATGACTAAATTTTTCGGTGGTTGAGTCGGAACTGGCGTGCCTTTACCTAAGAAATGGAACAATCCGGCGCAATATAACCAACATCCTCCTCCAGCCATAATCAAAATCACTCCTAGTATTTTTAATACTAAAAACGAATAAACCGACAAGAAAAAATATGAATTTAAGCGGATAAAAATCAGCGGAAAAACAAAAAAAACTGACAAACCATAAAGAAAAGCAATAAATAAGGTAAGGGGCTTCATCAAGCAGGGGCGGAGGGAGTCGAACCCCCATCTAAGCTTTTGGAGAGCCCAATTCTGCCATTGAACTACGCCCCCTGTTTCAAACTATCGTTTTTGTTACGCTTCTTTGTGTGCCCGGAGAGAATTGAACTCTCAATTTCAGCCTCCGCAGGGCTGCGCTCTATCCGTTAAGCTACGGGCACATGTACTTTACCAGCTATCTTTTCTCCAAGAGCGTATCCATATTGTACAATTTTTTCCTTCAGATATACATTGTAATACTTTACAAAACAAATACCTCCGTAATTTCTTCTAAATTTTTTTTCTTTACTTCTTGACTTTCTGTATATTTTTTCAAATTGGTTAGTTGGAATGCTAAGAAGTTTGGACCAATAAGCCTTTATTTCTTTCACTTTGTGATAATAATGCAAATGTAATCTTATTCTAAATTTGCTTTCATCCAGTTTATAACATTGTCGTAATAGATTGATAAAAAGCAAGATTAATTTGGGATCGGTATTGGCAAATTGTAAGGCGCCTCTCACTTTGGTACCTTCTGCCCAATATAACAGAGAAAGTATCGCTTTTCTTGTTTCATGATTAATCTGTATTTTAGAAACTTCGTTTTTAGCTTCCTTAATAATTTGACTTACGATTTTTTCTCTTTTTCTTTTATTTCCTTGAGCTCCTAAAGGCTGTATTTCTTTAATCCAACGAATCCTGTCAAGTCTACTGAATTTAGCCGGTCTTTTTACTCCACGAATCCATTCATGCAATGTACTTTTAGGTACTTTTAACTCTTTTGTTAATTGTCCATAAGAATATCCCTGTTTACGTAATAACCTTGCTTTTTCTTTAATAGTTTCTTTCCATTTAGGACTCATGTCGTACCTACAAATATAAGTTGTAGTATATATAGCTTAATCCTATTCTTTCTAGAAGTCAACTTTATTACCAACTCCCTCCTCCACCACCGCCACCACCTCCGCCAGAAAATCCTCCGCTAAAACCTGAAGAAAAACCAGACGAACTTCGCGTTGGCGTCGCCGCCGTCCGGAAACTGCTCATCGAAGAACTAAGACTGCTGACAAAAATCCAACTGTTAAACGGTCCGCTAGAATAACTCTGATACCAATCAGGCTCCCTTATATTCATTGTTTCAAACCGCTTCGCCCAAACTTTCTCGACTCCAAAAGCCACTGCATATGGCAGTAGTCTCTCAAACATCACCTGCCTGCCGGCAGTCAGGTCTGTTTCAGCCTGAAATTTTAACTGTCTTTCTTGACTCGTCAAGAAATTTCTTAAAGAAAATGCGACATTTTTAGCATTAACGCCTTCGACGGTTTTTCTCGGCATTACACGACCAAAGATAAAGGCTACTATAGCTAGGAAAAAATTAAACGTAAACAAAGCAATACCAGCAATCACATAATAAACTGTTCTTACTGATTGGGGATTTTTCGGAAAAAGTCCGGCTGTAACGGTTTGTTCGTAAAGACTTTTTTTAATTTCTTCCACTTCTTCATAAAGATGCTCGTTTTTTAATCTTATTTCGCTTTCCGTCTTAAAAAACTTATTCAGTAAAAGTTGTTCAAATGACAGTAAAGATCCGCCTTCGTCAAGACTTCGGCGGACAAGGAAAAAATCGCCCTTCTTTCTCTCTTCTATCCTTAAATATCCGCGCCTTGCCAAATCAACAATCGTTGCTGAAATATCTTTAAGATCAACTGTCTCATCGCCCAAGGTTCCCACTTCTCCGGGAGTAAAAAATCTTTTTCCATCCGAAGTTTTCGGCGGGTCATACCAGGCAGTAGTTATCCCAACCGTTCCTTTAGGATCGCGTCCAGTTTTAAACCATTTATAGATGATGGAAAAAGGCAAGAAAACATACCAAATTAACGCTAATAAGCCAATTACCAATCCGACCAATTTACCAATGAAAGTGTTCCAAAAACTAATAAATTCTTTCGGCTCCAAAACCGCCACAATATTTTTCGGAAAACCAACCACAACTGTCAAGCCTTCTCCCGCGTTTAAAGAACTAATTGAATTAATACGAACTTTGTCACGATCGTGGTAAAAGTTGCACTGACTTTCACGACTACCAATAATTCCTGTATAACAGGTATAACTTATAGTTCGAGTTAGTCGAGAACTATCGTTATTTTTCTCGACTTTGCTCGAAAAATAAGGTAATGTTATTTCTGAATTAACATAATTAATCGGCACATCCCATTCATTTCCCGTCACATTCCAGTAAAGCTCGTCATGATCGGAAAAGTACGTCAAGGCGCCACCGACTCGATAACTGATAACATAACTGTGAACGCCCGTTACTGTCATATTTGAGTCACCTATTTTAAGCTGAATATTGTTATTTATTGTTGAACGAGAATATCTATAAGATAGATTATTCTCATCGGTGACGGAGAAGCTGGAAAAATCAAGTTGAAGTTTTTTCCCATCTTGGTTCGTTTTTATATAAGGAATGTTCCTATAAATCCCGTGACGGTAAAGATCGCCAAAGTCATAAGTTATCGTTTCTTTAACATCTATTGTTCCGTCTTTATTAATTTTAATATCAGACTGAAAACTTTTTATTTCTTCAGCATTAACAGCAAAAACGATTGAAAAAAATAAAAGAAGACAGATCAGGATTTTTTTCATTAGTAATATAGTATCATATTTAAAAGCGAAGGTATAAAATTTTTTTGGTTGAATTAGTTGCGGGTGTCGAGGGGAAAGGGATCCCGGACGGCCTGCCTGCCGGCAGGCAGGCGCGCAGTCGAGGGGTATCGTTCGAAGCGAGCACCGACGGGAATGAACCCGAGACAGGACCCGCAACAAGATTAAAAAATTTCGGTATCGAGCTTTTAAATATGAAATTCTACAAAGTCTCGTGGAAAGAACTCGAAACAGATTGCTTTGCGCTTTACAAAAAAATCAAAAAATATAAATTTGATCGGATCCTTTGTGTCTCTCGCGGCGGCTTGGTCTGGGCACGGATGTTCTCCGATCTTCTCGGCAACCTTCCTATTTCTCATCTCACTGCTGTTTCTTATACTGGCATCCATAAACAAAAAAATGTGGAAATAACAGAGTTACCCGAGCACAAAAAACTGAACAACCAAACTCTTTTAGTTATCGATGAAATCGCCGATCACGGAAAAACTTTTGCTAAAGTAAAAGAATATTTACGGACGTTAAAGATAAAAAAATACTACACTTTAGCTCCGATTATTAGAACCTATATCAAACCAAGACCTGACTTTTATTTAAAAATCATCGATGACTGGATCATCTACCCTTATGAATTAAAAGAAACTTATAAAGCTTTCTTAAAAATCTATAAAACTAAAGAAAAAGCTCTAAAAATGCTTTTGAAAAATGGGTTTAAGGAAGACAATTTTAAGGGTTTGTTTTAAGTTAATCTTGTTATTTTTTTTACTTCGTCGACTACACGCCCTGGATAATAATCGCTAAAAGTATCTATTAGCTTAATTATTTTCAAACAGGATTTTTTTATTTCTTCTGCAGATTGTTTAACAGGAGCGCACCTGAAAATTGGAAAACGAAAATATTTATTAAAGGATCCTAACAGTCTTTCTTTTAATTGTTGTAAATTATAGTCATGAGGCTGGATAAGTTCTGGATCGGTTAAAGATTTACTAAAGTCGGTGAATAGTCTTCCGGATCTTTTCCTTTTTCTCCAATCAGATCATTAACAATGTTTAGGAAAGCTGCTACCAATCGTGACTTTTTTCCTCTTCAGAGTAATGCCACCTTCTAATCCCTCGAAAATAATAAAGAGCTCGTCTAAAATACTCGTAATTCTCCCCTTCAAAAATTATCCCTTTTGATAATAGTTTTGAGTGAATATCTGTAATTAACTCTAAAACTATTGATTCATTAAGCTTCGCTTCTGATAACTGAGGAAGGTTGCCAATAACAGAATCAATTACCTCTTCAGTGTTTTCAACTAAACCCGACCTGCCTCGCTCAGTGTAAAATCCCTTACAAGCAGAGCAGGCATCATCTAAACGGGAATAGTTCAACCAAAAACTTTGTTTTTTCGGATCAAGGTTGTCAATTTCTGTCTGGTTTTGTTCATTTTTTTGCCCAAGAACAAAAACTTCGCCATTAAAAGGATTAAATCTGACTGTTTCTACACTAATAAGCGGTTCAAACACATCTCTAATCGGAGGTAAAGAAAAAGGGTCTATTGTTAACCTTTTTTCTTTTGGTTCTGTATTTATTGCTTGTATTGGAATCTGCTTTTCAATAATTAGTCTTTCTTTTAGAGTAACTATCATTTAATGGTAATTATCTCACGTCTGTGTATAAATGTAAAGATGCTAAGAAAAATATTTTTTGTTAGAATGATTGGGTGCAGTATAAAAAAGCTCCGGAGATAAAAAGGCAGATCAGGGTTTTGATAAAAGAATTAAAATTTACCCACATTAAACCAAACCAAATCCACTGCATCCGCAGTTTTGATGCTAAAACCAGAGCGGTAGCGAGAATCTGGGGAATGGCAAAGATATTTCATGAGGTAGTCGGAATCGAGCCAAACTATATTATCGAAGTCAATGCCAAAAGATTTGATAAATTATCCGACCGTGACAAAGTTAAAACCTTAATTCATGAACTAATGCATATTCCAAAAACATTCTCAGGAGCTTTGTTATCTCACCGCGGCCGCTATTACGAAATAAGCGACCGGGAAGTTGAAAAAATTCTGAAAAATATATTTTAATTTATCTCTCTATATTTACTCCGGAA
>JAACSU010000006.1:0-3337 GCA_010119145.1 Candidatus Gracilibacteria bacterium | reverse complement strand
TGGGGAAATACTACACCTTCTTTTGGTATGTATCCTTACAAAACGTCATTTGTAGTTTTTGAGAATAATAAAATTTCGTGCCGTCCTTGTTCAAAAATAGGCTTTAAAGACTGCCCAAAAGGACATTTCAAGTGCATGAATGAACTTGTTTTTGATTTTTGGATTCCCTAAAAATTATGACAAGAAAATAAAATTAATCATGTTTATAAACTAAAATTTCTTATTTTTACATTTTTGTTTTTGTTCTGAATTAAGTTTCCAAACAAAATTTAATGAAGCATTTTTACTCAAAAAAATACTAGAAAAATAAAACTCCTAAAAATTGACAACACGACTAATAAAAATATAATTATGATGAATGAATTAATTTCTAGTTTTTCTCAACAGTTGGAAGACGCATACTCTGGTTTTCAAAAGCTATCACTTTCTTCTTTTGAAAAATCAGATAGAAAAATAGCTAATATAGTAGTAGTAGGTTTAGGAGGCTCTGGAATTGGAGGGAATCTAGTACAAACAATTACTCGTATTTTATTAAAAATACCTTGTCAAGTTTGTAAAACATATAATTTACCAAGTTATATCGACGAAAACACACTTCTTATTGCTTCTTCTTTTTCTGGAAATACTGAAGAAACACTAGCCTCTTTAGAGGAAGCGCAGCGAAAAGGAGCATATATTGCCTGTCTTACTTCGGGTGGTAACGTGGAAAAAATAGCTAATCAAAAAGGATTTGATTTAGTTCCTTTGAAATCTCTAGCAGCTTGTCCTAGAGCGCATTTGCCTTATTCTGTCACTTCTTTGTTATTACTTTTGAATCATTATGGATTAATAGAAATTGATTTTGAGAAGGAAATAAAAGAAACAGTTGCAAGTTTGAATAAAGACAATGAAATAATAAAAAAAGAGGCAAAACAATTAGCTGTTTCTTTAAAAGGTAAATTTCCAATTTTGTATGCTGATGCAATTTTAGAACCCATGCTTATTCGTTTTCAGCAGCAAATAAATGAAAATGCAAAACAACTTTGTCATGTTGCTGTTTTTCCAGAAATGAATCATAACGAATTGGTAGGGTGGCACATGCCAAAAGAAATTTTATCAAAAACACATATTTTGCTTTTTCATTCAGATTACGACCACGAAAGAGTGAGTAAAAGAATGGAAATTTGTGAAACTATTTTTAATAAACATACTGCTGCTATTACTCATATTTTTGCTAAAGGAAATTCATTTTTAGAACAAGTATTTTATCTAATTTATCTTACCGATTGGGTTTCTTATTATTTGGCAGAAGAAAATGGTGTTGATCCTTTTCCAGTTGAAGTAATTAATTATCTGAAATCTTCTTTACAAGAATTATAAAATTGTAGCTTACGCTTTAGCGTGAGAAAGTTGTACCGTACCTTTTAAGGTACGAAAGGAAAAAATAAAAAAATGCAAAACGTTTTATTCGAACATTTAGGAACTCTTTCTTATCAAAAAGCATGGAAGTATCAACAAGAAGTTTTTGATAGAATTTTTGATGTCAAAAAACAAAATCGTCAATTAGAAGCCAAAGAAAAACAAATGCCTACGCCTAATTATCTTCTTTTTTGTCAGCATAACCCTGTTTTTACGATGGGAAAGGCTGGTTCTTTAGATAATTTATTGCTTTCTGAAAAAGAATTAAATCAAAAAGAAATTCAATATTTTGAGATAAATAGAGGTGGTGATGTTACTTTTCATGGTTTGGAACAGCTTGTTGGTTATCCTATTTTGGATTTAATGAATTTCAAACAAGATTTGCATTGGTATTTTAGAGAGTTAGAAGAAGTAATTATTCAAACCATGCAAACCTATAATTTAGATGCTGGACGAGTAAAAGGACTGACAGGCGTTTGGATAGACCCAAATTCAGAAAATCCAAGAAAGATTTGTGCAATCGGAATTCGTGCAAGTAGATGGATAACTATGCACGGTTTTGCGTTGAATGTAAACACAGATTTATCTTATTTTGATTTGATAATTCCTTGTGGAATAAAAGACAAAGGCGTAACTTCTTTAGAAAAAGAATTAGGAAAAAAAATAAACATGAAAGAGGTAGAACAACGAGTAAAAGAGCAGTTTGAAAAAGTATTTAATGTGAAAATTGTTTAGAACTGTAAGTTAGTGAAGCTAATTACGAACTGCAAGACGACGTAAGTCAATTACTTTTTTTAAACACAGAGTTACAGGGGTGCATAACAAATTAGCTACGCTGCTCTTCGGGTGTCGTTTAGTCAATTTGTGTTACGTAGGGAAAAGGCAAGCCTTTTCCTTCCATACAGGTATTTTTTTGATACAAACAGCTAGTTTAGGAAAAGGCTTGCCTTTTTCCTACAAAAAACAACAATTTGTCATACACCCGAGTTACAGAGAACACAGAAGAATTTCAATTACTTTTTTAATAAAAAAACGAAAACAATTCATTTGAAAAATTATTTTCCCTAATCCCTAATCCCTAATCCCTAATCCCTAATCCCTAATCCCTAATTTCTAATTTCTAATTTCTAATTCCTAATCCCTTGATACTGCTTTTAGATAATTTTGATTCTTTTACCTATAATTTATGGGATTACGTTCAGCGTTTGGGAGTAGAATGTAAAGTTTTTAGAAATGATACGCCTTTAGAAGAACTACAAAAACATAATTTTACAGGAATTATTCTTTCCCCTGGATTTGGAAAGCCACAAGAAGCTGGAAATATGATGGAAGTGATTGATTATTACCATCAAAAATTACCTATTTTGGGGGTTTGTTTGGGACATCAAGCACTAGGAATTTATTTTGGTGCAAAACTGATGTATGCAGAAAAGCCAATGCACGGAAAAGTTTCTATCATAAACTGTAAAGTAGATACTAAAACCGATTTGATTTTTCAAAATATGCCTTCACAGATTGAAGTGGTGCGTTATCATTCTTTATTGATAGAATTAGAAAAAGAAAAAAATAATGTATTGATTCCCACAGCCTACACCCAAAAAGGCGAATTAATGGCTTTTTCTCATATAACACTTCCCATAAAAACAATTCAATTTCATCCAGAAGCAGCTTTGACAGAATATGGATTGCAAATGTTAGATAATTGGCTTCAACTAACATTTGTAGAAGCTAGGGTTTAGTATTTATTTCAAAATTCTATATTCTAAAATCTAAGTTTATTTTTCGGTTCAAATTTTGCTGATCTTCTATTGAAGTTAGTTGTTTATAAAAATTAGGAACACTAAAAAAATAAATTTACACTTTTAGCTATCTATAAAAACAGGATTAAAACTCTGTCCAATTTATAACTCATAGCTTTTTGAAAATATATCTTTGTAAA
>JAACSU010000005.1 GCA_010119145.1 Candidatus Gracilibacteria bacterium | reverse complement strand
TTTTCGTATTTTCTCTCGCCCGCCCTTCGTCCGAAGCAACCGCTATATTCAATTATATTCAAATTTATCGAAAAAGAAAACAGCTACTGTAAACCTACGAATAAGAAAATGAAATAAAAAAGAGAGCCATATTAAAGAATGGCTCTTAAATTGATTTAAGAGAGAATTTGCGTCTCTGAAATAACATTTTTGTTTTAGTGTCCACTGACTCCAGTTCCCACCCGAAAGTTTTTGCCACATTCTAAACATTCCATGATATTTATCTGGTCCTCATCGCCAAAAAGCATGAAAGTTCTAATAACTCTACTTCTCCTTCCCCCGCAATGGGGGCACGTTATCGAAGTAATCGCTTGTTCCGTAAATTTTTTGCCTTCGTTAATGATTATTTGACTTTCTCGAACACCTTCTTTTTCGATAGATGTTTTAATTGTTGATTCTTGAGTTTCTATAGCAGTTTCGTGTCCATTTCTACATATACCGAATATTTTTCCATTTTTCTCGATAAATTTCACAATTCTCATTCCACATTCTGCGCAAAAATACATTTTTATTACCCTCGTTTTTCATAATTTTTAAAGTGCTTCATCATTTATTATACAAAGTTTTGAATAGATTTCAAATTTTTAAAAATTATTTTTATTATTGCCGATTTTTACAAATAAATTTTCTGCCCAATTTTTTTTAATTTTCCCTAAATAGTAAAAGGCATTTCTTAAAATTTCCCCACTTCTTTAATACCCACATTATCCGGTTTAAGTATTACAACATTGCATCCACGTCTTTTAAAGATTTCAACTGCCTTCTTTATCTTATCTTTATTCTGTGTAAAAGCTACTAAGCCGGGGCCTGCTGAAGTCATCCATGCTGCTTCGAGACCATTTTCTTTTAATTCAAAGATTATTCCTGGTGAATCATTGCGATATAGCAACATTGGTATCAATTTACTAAAGAATGTAAAGTTATAAAAGAAGTTTCCCATTTTCTTCAAATTTTTCTGAATACAGGCCGGTAACAATTCCATCAAAATCCAAGAGCTTGTTTTTCCTGCCGAAAATCGCTCATTATGTCTCATCCAAGATAAACAGTTGATATCAACTTCGGAAGCTTCCGGACCGGCTACTTTAACTTGAGGAACACCAACAATGAATCTTGTATCTATTGGTATCTCCATTCTGAATATCATCTCAGTTTCAGAGGAAGTAATCACAAATCCACCATAATACATCGTATTAAAAGAACCACCTGTTGATGCTCCCGGGACCAAATAACTTTTTAGAGTATCGCTTTCTTCAGCGAAATTATAAGCAATAAGTTTTCTTAAATCTTTTACAGAAAGAGGTTCGCCAAGGAGTTTATTCATAGCAACCGCTATTGCTTCTGACAATATTGCAGAAGAGCCAAAACCTACATGGCGATACTTATGACTTCTAGCTTTAATTTTAAACCCTCCTTTATAACCAGTAGCTTTTTTCATTAGCGAAGCCACGTGGGTAAGAAGCAAATGTCTTTTTGCTTCTTTTTCAAAGACAATTTTATTCCGGTCTAATAATTCGACATCTACATAAGTATATTTATCAGCTGCAAAAGACATTTCACCAGCTTTGTAGTCTGGCGCCCCCGTTGTTTTAAGAGCAGAATAGTCAAGAACGCCTACATCAATTCGGCACGGAGCTCGGAGAACAATTCTCTTTTTAGATGAGATTTTAATTTTTTTGACTTTTTGAGGTAGCCAGAATACTTTTCCTGGTTTGAAAGGCGTTACATCCCATTCGGTTTTATCCCAGTGCCCTGCTTCTACTACAAGTTTTTTCTTTTTCATTTTAGTTGGGTGGAGGGAAGAGACAATCTTCTTCCCTCCTTTAAAGGTACTATTGGAATCCAAGTTTTTTAAAAGGTCGCCGAACATCTTTGCTATCTTCCGAAGTCTCTCAAGCGAACCATTGTTGTTAATAGTGATATCTACCAATTCTTTAAATACCTCTTCTAACTCAGTTTCTTTAGTTTCATCTTTTTCGATCCGCTCGAAACTTTCAAAATTAATATCATCTCTATCTTTCAGTCGCTTCCATCTGCTGAGAGTATCCGCCTCGATTCTTACAACGAGAGTATTTGGATATAGTTCGATCAAACGTTTTATCTCACGAGCTTGTCTTGGACCGTCAAGAATGAGGAACTTCTTTTTCTTCAGTTCAGCAAGAATGTGAGGGACTTGCCAGTAAGGATCTTTTTTATATAGTGCTACTGCAAGCGCATGGATAGAGTCGTGAGTAACCTTTACGCCTCTCCGTTGTAGCTCTTCCACCATTGGCTTACTGGAGATATACATATTATCTATGCAATCCATTGCTTTAGCGAATTCACTCTTTCCAACCCCAGACCACCCAACTAGAATTACCAACATACTTTACCACCTCCTTTTACTTGAATTCCTTATTTTTTGGTTTATTAAATTTTTTCGACTTTTTGTCCAAAGTTCGAATTTCACAATATTTCATTTTCCTTTTTAAAACATCTTCTAGTTTGTCTGTTTTATAGATATCCTCAGCTATATTTGCTATCTTACAAGCAAAGATAATAACGTCTGAAATCTCTGCTTGAATCTCATCCCACCGATTTTCAAGAATAGCTTTTGCCACTTCACCAACTTCCTCTGTTAATTTTAAAATAGCTATTTTTATTTGTTCGTCTTTTTTTAAATTTATTCCTTTTTTTCTGGAAAAGTTCTTTTCCCAATTTTGAATTTCTTTTATTCTCATTTTATTTTTGATTCTTCAATTTCTATTATTTTTCTTCACGCTTTTTAAATATTTTAACAAACCCAAAAAATCTTGTCAAATTTTAAAAATGGGGCCAACTCTATTTTTCAAACCCAAAAATAATTTTACCAAAATTTTGAATTGGGCACCACTATATTTCAATTATACCCAAATTTCTTCCAAAAAAAACCCCCAAAAACATTTTGGGAATAAATTTTAGATAATTATTCCTGCGATTATTTCAATAAAATCCCTTTGTCTTTCTTTATAATTTTAATCGTTCTTTTAAGAAATTCCTTAAAGTTTTTTCCTTTTTCCAAATCTTTTCTAATTCTTTTCTTAATTTTTGATGAGCAGGGTACCCTTTGTCCTGGGATAGGAGTAAATCATTAAAGTCGGTATTAAGAATAAAGGTTAGGGCTTCTTTTAAATCATCTAATTCTTTTTTAGAAATAAATTTCCGACAATATTTTCCATAATAATGTAAAAACTGTAAATGAAATATTTCGTGGCAAATAATGGTCATATTCCAGGGAAGGCCATGCCACATCGAAACCATAAAAGAGTTATCTTCCGGATTATATGGACACATAAAACCAGTGGTTAAGTAACATTTGAATTCTTTAATAAAAATTGGTTTCCCAGTAATTTTTTCTAGTCTCTCGAAAAATCTCTTTTCGATTTTTCTCCATATCTTTTCTAAGAATATCAATTGTGTTTTTATAACTAAATCACGGATAGTTTTTTTAGGATGAGATTTTAAATATTTTTGAACTAAACCTTCTGCTGTTTTACGGTTTTTCTTTAGAATCAAATTTAAAAGTTTCTCAGGTATAAATTCTATCTGTTTTCTCCAATTTATTTTAAGCTGCTCTATCCTTTTTTGGGCTTTTACAATCACCACCCAACTCCAGGCATCTTTTTTTAAATCATAATAAAATTTAACTTTTAGCTTAAAAGAACAGCTCGCGCCGAAGGCACGGACTCTTAATCTTATTGAATTTAAATAAACTCTGCTGAAATTTCTTTAATTTTCTTAAAATCTTTAATATTTCTGGTTAGTAAAACAGTATTAGTTAAATAACTAGTAGCGGCAACAATACTATCTGGCAAGGAAATTTTATACTTTCTCTTGAAAAATCCAGCCAGCCTGGCAATTTGAGAATCAATAGAAATAACCGAAATGGTTTTGAAAATATCATCGATCTTTGAAATTTCTTCGAATGTAAGTTCAGGGTAGCCAAAAAGTTCTGCCTCGCTAATTGCTGAAATAAAAAAACGTGAGCCCTTTAAGGTTTTCTCACGCAAAAATTCTTTCACCTTTAATTCACCTTTAAGGAAATAAATAATAATATTGGTATCTAAAGCATACATAAATTAATTACAAAACCCTCTCCCATTCTTTGCGAGTTTTTCTTAAATATTTTAGCGGATCAGTTTTTTTCCTTTTCCAAATTCCCCAGGCTTTTTCCCAGGTCTTCCAAACCTCCTGGGGATTCTTAATCCAAGGCAATTTAGTTTTCGGTTGAGTAATAATTTTTTGCATACTAGATTCAGATTAGCAATTTTAAAATGTCCTGTCAAATGGACAAAAAACATTTCGCCCAAAATTTTGAATCCAGCATAATTTCTATATTCAATTATACTGGATTTTCCCCAAAAACAAAAGCCTCTATTTGATGATTTTTCGGCAAAAGAAAGAGGTTATTTTTACATTTTATCGAGATTTTGTTAAACTTTAAATATGAACAAAAAAATTTCATCCTTCCATTTAAAATATTGTGCGAAGGGTTCGAGAGAGATTGGAAATAGATTTACTAAAGAAACAAAAGAGTTAGTGAAAATTGTAGACTGTATTGAAATTGATTTTAATTGGCCTCATAATCAAAATTTTGAAAAAGAAATCAAATTTTTAATTAAATTACAGAAGGAAAAAGATATCAAATATGTAGTTCATGCACCTTTTTTTGACGGAGGAATTAATGCCCTTAATGAGAAAATTAGAAAAGCGGCTTTAGAAGAAATTTTCTATTCAATTGATATGGCTTGCCGACTAAAAAGTAAAGTAGTGACAATTCATCCAGCTACTGAACTATTTGGTCTAAAAATTTTTAAAAGAGAGGAATTAGAAATTAATTCCTACAATCAAATTGCACAATATGCCAAAAAAAGAGATGTTTTTATTGGATTAGAAAACGAAGCCAATTTTTGGTCTCCAGATAAATCATTTAAATTTGGGGAGTTTCCAGATAGAGCGTGTAAATTTAAAGGGATAGAAAAAATAATTAAAAAAATTAACTTAAAGAATTTTGGCTTAACTCTTGACATCGGACACGCCAACGGAGCTGGAGAAAACTATATTGAAGCAATTTATCGCTTCAAAGATAGAATATTGCATATTCATGCTCACGATAACCTCGGTAAAAGACCGATTAATGGACGTTTTGATCCTCATTTACCACCTGGTGATGGAGAAATTGACTGGAGGAAAGTTATTAAAGCTCTAAAGAAAATAAATTATCAGGGTTACTTTGAAATTGAATGTAATATTGAAGGAATAAAAAAAGGAATCAATTTTTTAGAAAAACAAAAAAGGATGATTGTTTAAAATCAAACATCTATTTATATTTTGACGCTT
>JAACSU010000004.1 GCA_010119145.1 Candidatus Gracilibacteria bacterium | reverse complement strand
AAGAATATGGAAAATCATTCAGAAAGAGCTTCCTGTATTTAAGAAACAGATAGCGGATCTTTTAGAAAAAACTTCAAAATAAAAATCTCTAACACAATTATCATGCCGAGAAATAATGATATATTTGTGCCTATACATTATAATGAAAAAAATACAAACGAAGGATTAAAGACATTTTTTCAGTTGTAAACTATATTTTGATTTTGATATACTTAAGCTCATATGAAATCTACAGTTTTAAAATATAATGTGATGATAAAAAAAGAAGGTAAATATTTTGTTGCCTATGTGCCAACTCTTGGTATTTCCGATTTTGGTAGAACGGTTGATGATGCCAGAAAAAATGTTGAGGCGGCAATCTCTGTCCATATTGAAGGTTTGATTAAGACAGATTCGGAGGTACCTGCACAGGATTCTTCAGATTTTTATATTAGTCAGTATCAAGTAAATGTGCCCGCCAATCTTAAATTAGCTTTTTAATATGCCTCGATTAGCTCCACTAAAACCTCGTGAAGTTGAAGCAATTCTTATTAAAAATGGATTTATCGTTAACGTCAGTAAATCCAGTCACAAACAATATTTTAATTCGAAAACTAAAGCTCACACGACAGTTCCTTTTCATTCAAGAGATTTGGCTCCAGGTACTCTTCGCTCAATTATAAGGCAATCACAACTTTCAATTGATTTGTTTAGAAGGTAATATCCTAAACTCCAAAAACTCTCCCATCGGATTATCAGGAAGCCATTAATTTAGTGATATGCCTATACTTTAATTAGACACTTTATTGATGAATATTAGATGAAAGGAAAGAAGAAAACTGCGGGGATTGGATAAAAATATATTTTTAAACCAATAATTTAGTATTATAGGATATTTACAAAAAATATAGTATAATGTAATTCGAAAATATATTATTGTAACCTTCTGAATAAAATCGGAAGGTTTTTTAAAATATGTCCGCTTTAGAAAAAGTAAATTTACCAAAAATTCTTGAAAAGAAATATGGAGAGGAGGGAAAGCTTTGGTTTGTCTCAAATTTGGATAATTTGTTGGTGGTTATCCCCAAATCAAGCAAAGCATTTTTTACGTCAATGCTATCAAAACAAAATAAACCAAATTTTGACTTGACTCAATTAGAAGACTCCCCAAAGCCAGCAGAGTTAGACAATTTTGGAGGTATTGTTGTATTAGAATCAAATCCGGGAACTGGTAATCCTCTGACAACCAGAGCAGTTTGGGAAACATTAAATGGAGAAGCAGCTCTTGGTGGACTTTTTCCAAGCCAACGTCAACATTTTACTAAATATGAAACTCTTTCAGGAATAATTTTCCCGAGAAGCAATAAATATCAAGGCCCAATTAATGAAGAAGTAATGGACCCATGGATAAAAGCGCTTTCAAATAATTCTACTTTACTTATTACAAACGTGCTTGATTCCAAAGAGCAACAAAATAGTCTCGAAAAAGTATTGCATATAAATCGATCCAATCCAGTAACCGTTGCTATTTTTGGTTTGGGGGACATAGGTAGTCATGTTGCTCAGGCTCTTTATTCTCAAAATAAGGCAACCTCGCACATAAATAAATTAATATTAGCGTCAAAGAGTAGAAATACAGTTGAAGCATTAGAGATAGAACTTGAAGACATTGGATTGCAAAGGGATGCTCATCCAGATCTATTAAGTGTCACGCAAGAAAACATAGAAGAGATTTTTGCTGCAGATGTTATTTTATTCCTTGCTTCAGGTCCAATTCCGCCGGCGACTTCTACCTCGATGAACATTGATGTTCGGGCGGTTCAATATGCCTCCAATGTAAAAATTTTAAGAGAATTACTTGAAAATGCCTCGAAGGCAAATTGGGGAGGAACGTTACTTGTTGCATCTGATCCTGTTGAACAGTTAACAATGGCCGCTTTACAAGGATCAGTTTCTTATAACCATAATAATCAAAGAATTGCTGGTTTTGGCGCAGCCATCAATTATGGAAGAGCCAGAAGACAAGCAGAAGAAATGGGTATGGACCCTAATGGAGTTAAAATATTTGGAGCTCATGGAAAGTCTGTAGTAGCAATTCCTTCTTTAATTGAGGAATTTGATGCAAATGTTGCCGAAACACTTTCTTTAAGAACTGGAATGAGAAATTATGAAGTTCGGGAAAGACTTAAAAAACCATGGCGTGCACCAGCGGCTTGGATGTATAACGCACTGCAAAATCTAATATTACATAATCCAACTTGGGCTTCGACTTTTCTGCCGAGCACAAAAGTTGGAGATCTGGGTGCTTTTTTTGGATCTCAAGTTACAGGTGACTTAAATTTATTAAATACTTGGCAGTTAGAAAACGGAGATGTTCCACCAAATGCTGAGATAATTGACGTTCTTGCACGGGAACATAGGTATATATCAATAACATCATTTAAACCGGAAATGCTGTTTACAGATCCATTTAAAGGGAGGTCAAATCCTGCTGATAGTCAGCACATAGCATTTCATGGGGGTTTAGAACAAGAATGGTTGCAAACCGCAAAAGAGAACGCTTCCTTAATAAATACATCTGATTTAGCATTAAGTACTAGGTCTCAGGAAATAACCATGGAAATAGAAAAAGCGATAATGGAAGGAAATTTAGATATTGAAAAGACAGCAAAGCAAAAATTATTAAAATTAATTGGGGCTTCATTACATCGGTCAGAAGCAAATATAATAAATGAAAAGATAGACGTTGTTGTTGAAGGAAATCTGGGAGGAGAACTATTTTCTAATATTTATTATAGGCAATTATCTGAAGTGTGTAAAAAAATTGTTGATAGGATTGACATTGAAAATTTATCCAATAGAACACTGGCCATTTTGAATGAAAGAAGAGAACCAGAGATTGATATTGTAGATCAATCGAAAGTAAAGACGGATACTTTGTTTGAGGAATTAAAACACCCACATATATTTGAACGAAGCCAAGCGTGGCGAAAATTATCAAAACTCATCCAAGAAGGATTATATGTTTCTCCAACATTAGCAAAAAAGGTACTAACTCTTGTTAATTTTGGTGACGATTTTACGCTTTATCAAATATCTACATCAGAAACAAATAATGCAGAGTCAATGAAATCTTTATATCAAGCTCAAAGAGACATATTAGACATAATCGCTAAAAAAATTAAAGGATATAATGAACCAGAAATTACTGATACTATTGTTTTTGGTACTACTGGAGCTCCATTTGGACAGCATCATATAAAGGCAATAAGAGCGGGTATAGAAACTATCAAAGAACGTTATGTTGAAAGTAATACAGAAACATTTATTGCATTAGACGATTTTAGCCGTTCTAAGGCTGGGGAAATAGTAAGTGGAGAAGTTCCATCTTTGGCTTTACGAAGAAGGATAGCACTGTTACAAACGATAAATGAAATGCAGGTTCATCTTGTAAATCCGGCTATCCCAATTTGGTTTGATGTGCAAAATACCCAGTTGTTAGAACAAATTAGGAAGGAAGTATCTGGAAACTCAAAAATATGGAGATTAATAGGGGGTGATAGTCTAAAGAATTATCCTAACAATGATCAATATAGATCCATACCTCATATAGTTGAAGTTCGTGGAGAAAATAGATCATTGATTGATAGTTTACTTAATAGAATGAGATTTAATGAATATCTACAAGTAGACATTAATAATAATCAATCATCTACTCAAATCAGAATGGATTTAAAAAACGGCATTCATACGGAAGAAATAAATAGCTTGTCAGCAGCTTTTATAAAGCATTATGGCCTATTTCAATAGGAGTTTATTATGAACAGAATCGAAAATTTTCATACTATTCCCGAAACACATAAATTTTCAGCACTTGAAAAAGAAGGAGAGATTGTTTTTAAGGAATTCAGTCAGTTAGGAATATGGCAAAGATTAGAAAATAATCATAGAAAGGAGCCAGCAATTCGTATTGCCACAATTGCAACAAATGCTGCTGATAAATTAAATAATGTGGTTGCTTTAGTTGGTATTGATACATTAGTTTCACCAAGAGTAACCTTTTTAACAGGTTTATTGTTCAAAGCGGGTCAAGTGATAGATGAACAAATAGTAGAGCAGTACGGGCTTAATGATCTTGACCCTCATTTATTAAAGCTATATAGATTTCCTGTTTATGCTCCCGAAAGAACGATAAAAACGAGTAATGTTCTAAAGTTGGCTTTATTGCTTTATAAATTAAATCACCCTAAATATGCGGAATTAATCCTTCATGGTCCTCATCCAAAATTTTTTGAAGAAGCGGAATTACCAAACGTACTAGTATCTTTAGCTAATGCTAATTTAGGCCAAGATGCTAAAAATAATTGGAATTCCTATCTTCATCCAGCAGTTAATTTATTTGCTATTGAACCTTATGCAAAAAGATCAGATGAATTGACATCATACAAAGCTAAAGATTGGATTGACAGGGCTCATGTTGTTGCCATAAACACTACAATTCAATATGCATTGCGTATGAATGCTGGAATAGATTTTTCAGATAAGGAATTTGGTTTTTCACAAAATGAGATTTTAGAAAGATGGACAGTTGTAAAAGAAATTAGCAAACAACTAGGCGTACCCATACCTACGGAAAAGGACTATTTTTTACAAACTACAAAATTACCGTTATTAAAAAAATGGGTGACTGATAATGACATTGTTAATCGCTTAAAAGAAAATCAGTTAAGGAGTGGACATTTAATCTATTATCATAGTGATAAAGTATCCAAATTAATGTCTCATTTGGCACGGGAAATTAATAGACTATCTCAGGAATGTGGTGGGGGACCACTTTTGAATGAAGAATATCTTGGATTAATTGGTTTATGTCATGATTGTATAAAAACATTTAGTGAAGACGAAGTAGAGTGGCTCAATCAATTAAAAGGGTACGAAGCAGATTTTATTCA
Source organism: Candidatus Gracilibacteria bacterium (assembly GCA_010119145.1). Taxonomy (NCBI): domain Bacteria; phylum Candidatus Altimarinota; species Candidatus Altimarinota bacterium. Next base: position 1,518 of record JAACSU010000004.1, on the reverse strand, counting down.
CACATATCCGGCTGAAGTAGTAGCAAGGGGAGCAGTTTCTCTGCAATCAAGTCATGATGCTAAACTATATGTGTGGCTTAGATACTTTGAAGAAACACAATCCAATCCTGATGAAAAAGGTAAAACCTTAGGAATTGCTAATGATTTTCTGTCTGGACCTTATCATCTTTTTTCTTTTGTTTCTACTTTACTTTCATATTCTGATTTAGCTGTGACAAATGATGGAAAAACCATTACTTATAAACCTGATATTACTGCACGTTTTATGGATACCACCTTGAAATATGTTTCTGATCAACATACTGCTATCATTAGCTACGCAAAACTTATGACAATTGCTGCTTCTTTATCATGGTATTTAGGTCTTCCATTACCAAAAGATGGATCAGAAGAAATTATAGAAGAGAACTCAGAGGTTTTGAATTTTACACCTATTATAGATACAGAGACCGCAAAAAAAAATTTATTAAATATTCAAAAAGTACTTAAAATTTTTGGAATTATAGTGCCAATAGAGTTAGAAAAACTTAGTTACGATAATTGATAATAAATTACTCTTTAAAATTATCTCAGAAACTTTATCAGAAGAATAATCGTGATTATTATTGACAGAATTTTGATGAATTTGTTGCCGAACTTTATACCATAGTGGGTTCCGATTTCGGAACCAAGATACATGCCAAAAAATAAAGGCAGGCAAATTGCAAATTGCAAAATTAACCTGTTTGTTAAAAAGAAAAATAACTGTTGCTCCAAGCGACTGGACTAATCCCGGTATTTTTCTAGTTCCAGTGCTTTCCAGAAAACTTTGGTTAAAAATAAAGATCAATCCATAAGTATAAAAAGTCGCAACACCGGCTCCCAAAAATCCCGAATAAGCACCCAAAATCGTAGCTAAAATTGCTCCAAGAATATAGGCAGGTTTAGTTATTTTTTTAGAGATATCTAACAAAACTCCCTTTTTAGGCTTAATAAATAGAGAGAATAGGGAGGTGAAGAGAGCTACAATAAGAATAACCTTAATATAAACTGCCGGAGTTTTGAGAACTAAAGATGAACCGAAAATTGATCCAAAGAAAGCAAAAAAAGCTAAGAAAAAACCGATTTTGTAGTTAATTAATTTCTTTTTTTTGAATTGATTAAATCCTCCAAGATTGATACCAAGATTACTGAATGTGTTGGCAGCAATAGTTACGGGAAGCGGGATGCCAAGCGAAGCCATAATGGGGATAGTAATAAAAGCGGCACCACCAACTAATGAGCCAAATAAGCTGGCAAAAACGCCGGCAAAAAACAAAATCAATATTTGCAGTAGTGAAGGACTCATAGGTTGCTAAGTATAACAAAAAAGGTAATTGTAGACTGGATCCCCGTCTTCCCTTCGACGGAACTCAGGGTAAACACGGGGATGACACTACATCATATCTAAAGATATATTACCCATTGACATGTCTTGTTTGGAAGTTTACAATATGAAAAGTTAGAAAGTTAAACTTATCTTATGCAAATAGCTACAAA
>JAACSU010000003.1 GCA_010119145.1 Candidatus Gracilibacteria bacterium | reverse complement strand
TTTTCATAAATACTAAACTTATTTTTTATTGAGAAGTAAAAATAAGCAAATATGATAGTCAAAATTACAGTTAATAAAGCAGCGGTAAGCTTTAAGCGCTGGAAAAGATTTTCATATTTTTGGTAATCTTCTCTGTTAACAAGAAGATTGATACTACTTTTTTTCATATTATCTCATGTTTCCGCCTATTCCAGGAATAAATACAGATAATTCATTTTTGTAGGTTTCCGTTAACTGAGACTTTTTTAATAATAAGCTTGGTTCAAAAATATTAATTGGCAAACCAAGTTCTTCGGTTAAGTTAGTTACTAACGAAGGATACAAAAATATTTTATTTGTAAATAATACTGTGGCTGGATTATATTTACTGATAAATAATTTTAATTCGGTAGAAAATTCTTTAACTAAAGGTTGAACTATTTTTTCAAGAGAATAGGAAGACGGATTATTTTTATCGTAATTCTTAAGCATTTCCTCTGATTTTTTAATGTCAGTAGCGGTATTTACTTGAGTTTCCTTCAAAAAAAGTTGGTAACCGATTGATAGGTTGTGAACTTCTTTAACAATCAGTTCTTGAGGTGAAAAATATGATAAGGAAGTAGAATTGGTATCAAAATTTGCAACTACAAGTCCCTGGGTTTGATTTATTTTGTATTGATTTATAATATTTTTATTAAAATTATTGACAAAACGTGCGGTACAACTAAGTTCGTTTTCAACTGATTCAGGATTAAGACCTGCCAATTCAACCGTTGTTTGAACGCGTTCAACCACTTTTTTTGGAGCTGCTACGATCAACAAAAGAACTTTTTTTTCTACCTGATCCTCGCTGATTACTTCAATATCAATATTTGTTTCTTCAATTGGCATAGGGATAAATTGGTCTGCTTGGTATTTAATAGCCGTAATGAGCTCTTTTTCATTGAGGAGAGGCATCGATATTATCTGACTATATGTGAGGCTATCAGGAATGATAATATTGACATCTTTTTTGGTAATCTTTAAGGATTCAATCAATTTTTTTATTTGATTAACTTGGTTTTCGATATTCTTTTCTAAATTACTCGTGTAAAAAAAATCAGGTGTTACTGCCTTTCCTAACGCCATGATTTCTAAAGTATCTCCAACTTTATTTGCATCGACCACCTTCGTAAATTTTTCATCGATATCTAAACAAAAATATTTATCAGCCATAGTTTCAATATAGAGTATTAAGTATTAAGTATCAAGTATTAATAATTTCTCAATTTAACTCTCATTTGATAATGAAGCGAGGTAATTTCTTCGGGCCGAGATGATGTACAGATTCCGGCCCCCGTATAATAACAGATATCAAAATCAAGTAAAATCGATACGGGTAAATAGGCAGATGTTCTTGAGCAGGAAATAGAGAAAGTATTATCGACTAAAATTTTGCTTGAAGTTAAAGGAAATGTTAAAATATCAGGAGGATTGTCTAAGTCTGCTGATTTTGAAGCAATTGAATTGTTTTCAAATAAATAGCCAAACCATTGCTTATCTTCGTCAAGAAAGTACAATGCTCCACTTGGTGGAGTATAATCTCCATCTTGGCAAACAAGATTGTTGTCAGTTGGTTGTCCGGAGTGAACGGTAACGGCTCTATTTCTTATCGTATTTTCCATCAAATTAATGATATAATCCCCTTCTCTTTTAACCTGACTCAACCGGTAAATTTTTATCTGTTGTCTCATTAAAGTTAAAATAGTTGCAAACAAAACCGGCAAGGTCAAACCAATGACAGCAATAACAACGATAGTTTCGATAAGAGTAAAAGATTTTTTCATAACTATTCTAATAATTTAAACACCGTTTTTATTGGTACTGATAAAACCGTACCCATATCCTGCCAATATACCGTTATAACTGCATCCCCAGAATTTTTGATCACAAGTTCCCGTTTAAATATTGTTCCTAAGGAGTAGTCTCCGCATGAACCGCTGGTCCAGCTAAGAGAGTTCAAACAATAGGTGGTTCCACCGGCAGACCCGTGAGCAATAAATACTGTCCAATCATCTTCTTTCTCCTGATTTATCCATTCGATTCCTTCTTCTGCGTATCGGGTAGCCAAAATTTTATGTTCCTGAATTTTCATATTCTTAAGGTTAAAAGTTGTAACCGTTAAGGCCGCTATAAAAAATAAACCCAATACAGAGATAAAAATTATAACTTCTATGAGGGAAAAAGATTTTTTCATAGCAACGTTTCATCTAATTCAATGACTCCTATTGGGGAAATTGATATGTTTATAGTCTTACTGATAGCAGAATTTCTGAGACTAATCGTATCAGAAACAAAAATTGGACTGGTCATTAATGGTGAAAAATCATAATCATCTGCTCCGGCGGTAATAGTTATATTGCTTGTTGGTATAGTATAACTTTGAACAACAGTACAAGTTGGAGCACAACAGAACTTAAATGAATAGGTACTGGGAGGAGAAATTGTTACTCGATAACCGGTAAAGTTGATGCAGTTTTTATCTTGAAGGTCGGCGGAAAGTGCCTTTTTTTTGGCCAGTTCAAGAACGTCAACTAATTTTTTTCCTTCATTTTTTAATTTTGCTTGCTCGGTATAGGTATTATATTGAACTAGGCCAACTCCAAGAAAAATAAGGGTAATAGTAGTGACAACGAGGATTTCAATTAATGTAAATCCTTTGGATTTTTTCATGGATATGTTTGTCCGTAGGGGCCTACACAATAGTTGCATTGCACGCCTGTTTTACAAGTGCCAAGACAGCTTCCTGAGCCATTTTCCAAATAAGTCCCTAAAGTATAATCGCCTGTTGAGATATTACATCTATAGTAATAACCTGTGCCGGATTTTGGATCTAAAGGCATACTTTCGATATATTTAATCGGAGTAGTATAGATATCATAAACCGCATTTGGACAATCTCCTGTCATTGTTCCTGGATAATAAGCGTCGTTATTGCTTCTATACATTTCTAAAGCCGCTCTTATTTGTTCAAGGTCCGCCTTTCTTTTTGCATCGCGTGACTGTTTTAGAAATGCCGAATAAGTAACGACAGCCGTAGCCGTCATAAGAACGATAATAGTCACAACAACTAGAATTTCGATTAACGTAAAGCCTTTTTTCATACTATTGTTGATTTTCAACGGAAAATGTTGTTCCGGTTTCTAAGTCTGCTGTAATTTTATAGGCGGTTGTTGATGATGTTGTTATGGTATAGACATA
>JAACSU010000002.1:2984-4490 GCA_010119145.1 Candidatus Gracilibacteria bacterium | reverse complement strand
GTTTCTAAAATCATATTCAAAAATGATGTCGGTTGCAGGAAATAGTTGGGGTTTTCTTCCAATTTCTCCTTTATTAAAATCAGTCCTCCGTTGGTGTAAGATTTAGTTGAATATGATGAATTACTTTACAACAATAAGTCTTTCAGAATAATTTGGACGATCTACGACATATTTACCGTTTCCAAGTTTTACAATCCATCTATAAAGAATTTGAATGTTTTCTGTTATCTCAAACTTTCGAGGAGTTGGGACATCTGCACAATTTTTGTGAATCCATTCTTTGGCTGTACCAAAATACACCTCTCCGGTTAATTCCAAATCTTCTAAAAATCTTTTAATGAAAGGGTGAGAGAAAAATGCCTCTTTCAATTTTTCTCGAAACTCTGTTGAAGACAAATCTAAAGGTAATTTATAAATCGCTAAGTCGTGCAAAACACAATTCAATTCTAATTCGTTGACAAATTCTTTGTTCTCGTAAATTCTGTATAGTGTTTCAATGCTGTAAGTCATTGGCAAAGCGGATATCAAAAAATCTTTGTCAGGTGCTTCAATCTTGAAATGAAATTCTTTTTCGTCAGGAAATTCCTTTTTCCTTTCGGGAAGTTGCTCGCTTAGTTGCTTGTAAATATTGTCTGTGATTAAAATGGAATCACTTTCAATGATGTTGAAAAACAGTCTGTCTTCAATACCCAAATCTTCTACAATAGTTCCAATTTCATAATTGTAGTTTGAGTAAGGTGGAAGATTTAAAGCCCGAGAAGAAATGTTTGCACTTGTGAGAAAACAATTTTTGTATTCATCTATATATGCTTTCAAATGCAAACGGGAATTTCTATAAAGTGTAATTCCTTTTGCTTTCAGATAAGTATAAATTTCCAAGTCAGATGAACCAAGAATTAAATCTTTGGTTTCCCATCTTACAAAAACTGCTTTTACATTTTCTTGTCTGTCAATCAATGCTTTCAGTGTCTCCAACTTTATGTATGGGGAGAAAATAAAAAGCCTTCGCGAATTACTTATGTATTCGCTAAGCTTGGGTTGTAGATTTATTCCGTTTTTGAAAAGCATAATTATTGTTTTTCTTTCCAATCAAGAATAAACTGGTTTAATTTTACGGCAAATAAACTTCTAAATCTTGAAATATATTGTTGATAAGACACAAGTTCTTTTTCAGCTTCCACCATTGCCCCAAATAATAGCAATAAAGGATCTATTTTATTCAAATCTTTTTCATCTAACAAAGGTCTTATAAACTCTAAGTAGAAATCGTGTTCAGTGTTAATTTCAATAATAGTTCTATGTCCAATCGGTTTGAAATTATAAAATTCTGCAGCACCTAATTGAAGGAAAACTATCAATTGATTATATTCAGTTGTAAAAAACCAATCAATAGCTAAATTAAGTTTCGTAGCATCTGAATCATATTCAGGATATCTCAATAAAAGCCATTTTTTCAATTCCTCCTTATCTTCGTCTTTTTCTTCTTCAATATTTTCTAGGTCATCA
>JAACSU010000002.1:0-2956 GCA_010119145.1 Candidatus Gracilibacteria bacterium | reverse complement strand
AAGGGAAAGGACCAATATCTCCTCCACTTGGGTTATCAGGATATGTTGTTCCACCTTCTGCTACACCACCGCTTCTAATTCCTCCTCTACTACCAGCATCAATCAAAACAATATCTTTTTTCATTAATCGAATTTGATTTTCTAAAAACTCCGATAATTTACAGATGAATTCAAGCTGTATGTCATCTTCAGTTCTTTCCAATTGATCTTTATCAATTATCTTTCTGAATGCGTGTACATTCTGTTTAGTATTATCTAATCCAAAGAAAGAGTCAAAATTTGGCTCAAAAGAAAGTTCAACTTTCCACCACCTATTTAATGGGTCTCCTAATTCGCCAATAAAGCCAAAATCATCTAATTTTATTTCTCTTCCAGCTCTTAAAACACTAATCCCAATAAATTCTCTATATATTTTTCCTAATTCTGAATCACCACCTAATCTTTTAGTTTCAGATTTAGCAATAGAAAATTTTATCTTAATAGAATCTTGTATTAATTCATATAAAGCTTTATTTTCTTTATCTCCATTCGGATCTGGAAATAAATATTCTCCATCTTGCCAAGGTGTATTTGTAGCTTGATTGTCAAAAGGTATTTTCAATTGATTATTAGTCATCAAAAACAAAGGGTCTACTGCTTTTATTGGAGTTGCTAAAGCAAATGATTCTGAAATTGAATTTCCACTCGATTGAAAAACTCTTATTTTAATTTGAACTTTTTTCTCATTAATATAATATCTAAAAATTCTACCTAGTGGCCACTCAATATGTGGAACCAATTTATTGGCTCTTCTTAAAATTAATCTATCACAATCGACCCATCGAACAATTGTACCAGAATTAGATTTAGGATTAATTATTTGTTCAATATGTTTTGGCAAATTAGTTTGGCTTACTTCGGGTAAGAATTCTGATTTTTTACTTTTTATTTCTTTAAAATCAAAATAATTGTAATGGATAGGTGAATTTTTTTTCCAACTATAAACTTCAAATCTTGGGCATTGAGATGCAGATGAATTTGGTAATCCCATACCAAACTTACCAAGCCCTTTAGCGGCTCCGTGTCTTGTCCCTCCACCAAATCGCAAGCTTGTTTCCAAAGTGTCTTTCTCCATTCCCTCACCATTATCAACAACAAATATTTCATTTACAAGCCATTCTCTTTTGCCTGTTGCTGATAATTTTTCAATTAGAATAATTTCAATTTTATTTGCATTAGCTTGTATTGAATTATCTAGTAATTCAGATAGAGCCATTGCGGTATCTCTGTAACCGTTGTCTCTTAAAGAGTCAACACCATTGGGGTCAAAGTAATGTACTGCCATTTATTTTTTAGTATTAGTTATTCCAAATTTCATCATAGAACCCAAACATATCTGATTCATCGCCTAAATCAAAATTATCTCTTAGATCAATTAATTTATTTATTTCGTGACCTCCATTCTTAACACCTCTTAAAGCTCTACCAACCATTTGACTATACAATACGATTGATGCAGTAGGTCGAGCAATTATTAATGTATTTAGGTTTGGCGCATCAAAACCTGTTGTAAGCACACCATAATTTATTAAAACCTTTAATTTATTATTTTTGAATTTTTTAATTGAATCTTCTCTATCAAATTTTGCTGTAGTGCTCAATATAGTTCCGGATTCAATACCAATCGATTTTAGAAGCGTCTGCAGTATTATGCAATGTTCAACATTACAAGCAAAAATCAAAATAGATTCACCATTTTGAAAAGCTAGGTCAACTTTGTCTATTATCAATTTATTTCTGCCAGGGTTTTTTGACAAGTCTCCAAGAATGGATTTAAGCTTATCATCACCAAATAGTCTTAAATCTTTTATTTGTTTTTCTGTGAGTTTTAATTGAACATTAGTCATTAATTCCTCTCTTTCAATTTTTGCTAAAACACCTCTTTCTTGTAAAAAAGAAATAGGATTTTCAATCGGTATGCCAAAATCATCAACCAAACCAATCTTCGTAGAATTAAAAAAATAGGCTAGATGATTATTATCAATGTCCTCTTGATCACTGCTTCTACCCGGTGTAGCTGTTAATCCTACCAGTTGTGTTCCACTGGATGTTTGTGTCAAAAGATTTATAGCGTCCTCATAAGTTGAAGCAAGTGATTTATGTGCTTCATCAACAATTACAAGCTTAACTTTTTCTAAAATTCTATTTTTAATTTTCCTTTGTAAAGAATTGTTAGAATTTATCATAGCATTAAACTTTTGAAAACCAACAAATACAAAAGCACGTTCGCTTTCTAATATTTCTTTAGGATATTCTGTATCACCATAAATTTTAAAAACATCAATTTTATAATCCCCTCTCAATCTCCAAGTATTTACAAATGTTTCTAAGGCTTGGTCATTTAGTTCTTTTGAATGTGCTAACCATAAAACAAAACCTGAATTATCAAAACCTCCTAAAACTGATTTGCATCTTAAATAATCAGACGCCATTTCCATTGCAGTTTTAGTTTTACCAGCTCCGGTTGGCATATGGATTAACATTCTGTTTGTGTAATTAGGATTAAGTAGATTTTGAATTGCTAAATCCTTCAGATTTTTTTGATAATCGTGTAAGTGATAATTGGGTTCTAAAACTTGCTTAAAATCATCAACTATCTCATTTAGAGCGGGCAAAAAGTAATCCTTGTCTAAATCTAACACAGTTATGAAAATTTCTGAAAATTCATACTTTTTATAACCATAATTTTTATCCGATATAGTCTCTCTCTTTTCTTCTGTGTTTTTGCCATCAACACCACTTAATTCCGCTATTTTATTAATAAGTTTATCATCGAGATAAATTACTATCTCTCTAAAAATAACTCTCTCAAATAGTATATTTTTACCGTATTTATTTTGAAGAATTTCAGCATAATTGATAGTAAGATTATTTATGTAAATGTTATAATTAACAATTGCATCACAAATATCTTGAC
>JAACSU010000001.1 GCA_010119145.1 Candidatus Gracilibacteria bacterium | reverse complement strand
AAGGTCTTTTATTTTTAGTTTCTACGTCAAAGATAATACTTTTTTTTGTTTTATTCGCTAATTTTTTTCCCCATCTTATATAACGGATTGGCGGTTGCTGTTCGGTGGCGATTTCACCACTATATTTTCCACGAAGCACAATGGTTTCAATATGCACGTAATTGTTAAACGAGCCACTGTCCCGCCACTGACAGCAAAGGCCTGTTAGCGTTTCGTACTCTTTTCCCGTCTGTTCGTATTTCAGTTTTCCTGTCTATCATTTTTTGTTTTTTCCCTTGTGTGGCGGGGCATTTTTAAAATATTTTTCTTCATCGTGTTGGCTTGCAGGCTCTTTGACAAAGCTTTGGTTAGAGTATTGGCTCGTGGGGCTTTGGCAATGTGCCTGCAAATGCGTTTGTCATTTTTTTTATTCTGCTTTCGGCTTTCTAAAGTTAATTATGTTTTGATGTTGATGATTTACTTTGTAAGCATACGGATAACCAAACGGGTAAAGCGGTTTGTTATCTTGCAAGAGAACTGTTGTACCGCAAAATTCAAAACCTATTTCTGTCATAATGTTAACAATGTCTCCCTGAACACAAATTTCCTTTTTATCAATTGTAAAATCACTTATAATAATTGTACAATATTTTTTATCATTCAATTTACTATAACATTTATGCATTATTTTTTTCAACGATTGTAAAAACTCATTATAAGTATTTTTATTGCCCAAATCGTTTTCAAATTCACTATAATATTTTACACCGATTCTCGCTCCATTCCTAAAGCCTTTTTCGCTTTGTTTTCTTAAACCTTGCCCGTTATTTTTTAAAATATTATGGTATGGTGGAGAAGTAACTATATAGTCCACATTTTCTATTTCAGGTATAATAATATTTGAGTCACCTATTAAGTACTTATAGTTCTCAAATGTATCTGGAAATAATGTATTTTTCTTTTTTAATCGGTTTAAAGTTAATTCTAAGTATTCTTTGTTAAGGTCAATACCTATAGCTTTTCGTTCTAATAAAATTGATGCTAAAATTGTTGTTCCGCTTCCACAAAATGGGTCTAAAACTGTCATTCCTTTTTTTGTGAAAAAACTAATCAACTTCATAATGTCTTTAATTAAAAAAGGTGCTGGATGTGCAAAAGCATCTTTGTCATCAGCACATTTTTCACTTTGCCAAAAACTTTTAGTAAGCAATAACCATTCTTTTCCAGTAAGATTATTTAATCATTCAAATGCGGAATGACCAAATCAATTAGCCATTCTTCAAATTCATTTGCATCGTAATTAAAATTTTTATCTGAAAATATTAAATCTTCAAACTCTTTCCTTAATATCTCGTTATTTTTAAGTTCTTCTAAAATCATAGTTAATCGTATTTATAAGTATTCAACAATATTATCATTCCATTGATAATTTTTAAATTTTGAAAAGTCCTTGAAGAATTTTTGACCACTTTCAAACATATTAAAAACTCTATTGAAACTCCAAACTTCAGTCCACGACTTAATCTCACCATTATACATAAAAAGCTTTCTTATTCTTTCCAACTTTGCAATATCTGTAACAATAATTACTTTTCTTGCACCAAAATATTTTGCTTGCTTTAAAGAATCTTTATCTTTTTCAACGCTTCCTTTATTGCAAACCTCAATTGCTAAATATAAATCATTTTCTTTGTACCAAAGACAATCTATTTGATATGGAAATTGCTCAATATTTAGAGGCTTACTTTCAGTTAAAACTACATAACCGAGCCATTCACCAAGGTTTTTAAGCATCGCAATAGTTGAATTATGAATATCTTTTTTATCAAAATTGAAATCTTCTGCTAATTCTTTGAATTTTTCGTTTTCCGATTTTACTTCAATTTCAGAATTAAATTTTACGATTTGTGGTGTGATTGAAATATTTTGATTTTCGTCTGAAAGTAAATAGTCATAACGATTCAAATAATCAGTAATTTCATAAATGCCATTTAAACGAAGAATAAAAATTCCATTTCTTTTTTTTATAATAGGTTTCCATTGTTTAAAAGTGATATGGTCAATTGCTTTAGCATCTTTTATAATCTCTATCATAAACGATAAAGGAATAAAAAATACTTGTTCTGCGTTTTCACAAATAAAAACTTGAAAATAATTTCTGTTGTTTTTATAAGCATTATAAAATTGATCTTCTTCAATTCCAAAAAAGTATTTTTTACTTGTTTCATCAAAGCTTGAGTAAATCAAATCAATAATTGTATTACCATTTAAAGCATAAATAGATTTACCTAGTTCTGATTTGTTTTCAATTGTGAAACCAAGTTTTCTTATATTGTCTAATACAGCATTTTTAATTGTTGCTATTTGTTCTGGTGATTTTCTTTTTGACATAATAAGTTTAATTTAAATAAATTTGCGTTAAGGATTGAAGTGTAAATCCTTTTTTCTGGGTATGCTTTTTATGGTGAGAAAAAAGATTGGAACGGAAAGCCCGACCCGATAGGGGAACGCCCAAATAATTTTCTAAAACGAAATCTAAAATAGTATTTATATCAACAGCTCCGTATTTAATATCAAAGCCAGTTAATTTATTTTTTTGTTTATCGCTGTAACTAACATTCAAAAGTTTTGGTTTCTTTTTCAAATATTTAGGAACTGATGTCAAGCAACTTTCTACAGATTGCTTACCTAAACAACTACCTTGAAAAACAAGTAGTGCATTCATTTCCATTTTTCTTGATGAACATATATAGGCGGAACGTCCCCAGCTTGTTGAGAATGCTCTGTTTGCATCTTCACGTCTTGGCACACTCATTTTTGTGCATAAATGAAGCGACTGTATGAAACCAAAAAGCAACTGTTTTTTAATGTTTTCATCATTGCACTTTAATATTTCATCAAAGATTTTAGAAAGAACATATAAATTTCTCTTTGTCCAAAGATTTGTAAAGTTATTGCCACCTAAACAATTAATGAAGTTTGCAGGAAAAGATGGTGAAACGTGAAATGGCTTATCGGGAAACCAAAAAGGGATATCAATTTCTTTCATTGAAATTCCTTTTATGTTATCTTCTTTGTTAGGCTGTGAGGTATATCTCTTAATTACTTTAGGTATCTTCTTTTTTTTCTTTAATTCCTTTTGTTTTTTAATTTCATTTTCAGTTGCTTCAATCCCCAACTCGTAAATATTTTCATCTTCCCATTTCAAACTTTGAACAATTGAAGTTTCATTGCTATGTCTTGACTGCGTTGTAAAATATTTATTGTAAATAGCGTCTGTTTTAAATGTGGCTGCAATTCTTTTTACTTCTTTTTCAAATTTTGATTTGTCAAAATCAGTTGCAAAAATTTCAATAATAAAAGAAGTCAATGGGTTTAAATCAAAAGCAATTACTTTTCTATTTGCTTTTATTGCTTCAAATGCACTTATACCGCTACCAGAAAATGGGTTAAGAAAAATCCCGTTTTCAGGAGTATAATTTTCAATATACTTTCGCCAAATGTTATGAGGTTTTTTTCCCCAATATTTCATTGCTGTGTAAATGGGTGGTCTTACATCTTCAACTAAAGCATAGTTTATTTCTTCAATAGACATATTATTTTGTTTTAGATTTTAAATATTTGACTTTTTTTTCTGCTGCTTTCAATGTTTGATTAGCTACGTCTTCGTCTGCTATTTCATAAGCAATTTTTTCGCTTAGATACTGAATAAGCAACTGATTTTTATTTAAACACAGAATTTCAGCCAATTTAATAATTTGTTCTTTCGTTGGCTTTCTTTCTCCTCTTTCTATTTTGCTTAATATTGAAGCGTCAATGTCCATTTGAGAAGCAAGTTGTCGTAATAACATTCCTTTTTTTTCTCTTTCTTCTCTTATTATTTCACCTGTTGTTTTCATTCTTGAAAATATTGTCTTGACAAAAATAGACATTTTTAATTAATAATATCCAAACAATAAAAATATTTTTCAAAAAATTATCAACATTATTCAAAGCGTTGGTAAGATTGGCTCTTTGGCTTTTGCAGAAGGGTTGGCTTCGTGTGTCTGGGCAAAAGACAATGTGCCAATGTGAGTAGGCAATAAAATTGTATTAAAAAAAGTGCGGTGGGGTAAATTTTAAAAACAAGGGTCGGATTGAGTGTCGGCAAATTCATTTTTTCTTTCAGTCAATAACAGCCAGTTTTCCAAAGTACTAAATTGTCAAAGTATGATGTTTTGTCTGTCCATTTGTCAACAAATTTACTGTAAACTTATTTCAGGACAAGACAGTCGTTGAATTAAATGGAACAATAAAAAAGATAACAAATAGGAGCCTTGTTAATTTTATTCTATTCATATAAACCAAATTTTATGCATGTTTCTTTTTCTCTGGGTTGTTGCTAACTATTGTTTAAACGCAATTGCGTTTATTTCGTCTTTATCTGCAATTAATAATATATTTGTAACTTGCTTATTATCAATATAAAAATCGTTTTTAATCGTTTAATAATTTTAAATTTTTTTATATGACTTACACATTTCCCAAACCAATTGCACTTTTTCTTAATATGTAAAATTATATTTTTTTTATAAACAAAGCAAAAAAATCATAAAAAAGTTTAACAAACATATTATTTTAAAGCTAAAACAATATATTTGTAAAAAAAATTTAATGAGATTTTAT